>JBGTIE010000811.1:0-5841 GCA_041745855.1 Lysobacterales bacterium
GAGAAGCTCTGGCGCTATCTGAACACCGAGGAATGGGTCAACGCGCTCGGCGCGCTGACCGGCAACATGGCGATGCAGCAGGTCAAGGCCGGTCTGAAGGCCATCTACCTGTCCGGCTGGCAGGTCGCCGCCGACGCCAACACCGCTGGCGCGATGTATCCGGACCAGTCGCTCTACCCGGTCGACTCGGTGCCCAACGTCGTGCGCCGGATCAACAACGCGCTGCTCCGTGCCGACCAGCTCAATCACGCCGAAGGCGACAGTTCCGTCGACTGGCTGCAGCCGATCGTGGCCGATGCCGAAGCCGGCTTCGGCGGCGTGCTGAACGCATTCGAGCTGATGAAGCACATGATCGAGGCCGGTGCCGCAGGCGTGCACTGGGAAGACCAGCTCGCCAGCGCCAAGAAGTGCGGCCACATGGGCGGCAAGGTGCTGGTGCCGACCCGCGAGGCGGTGCAAAAGCTTGTCGCCGCGCGGCTGGCAGCCGACACGATGGGCGTTTCCAGCGTGATCGTCGCGCGCACCGACGCACTCGGCGCGAATCTGCTGACCAGCGACGTGGACGACAACGACCGTCCCTTCTGCACCGGTGAGCGCACCCCGGAAGGCTTCTATGTCACCCGCATCGGTGCCGAGCAGGCGATCTCGCGCGGTCTGGCCTATGCGCCGTACGCCGATCTGGTCTGGTGCGAAACCGGCACCCCGGATCTGGCCTTTGCGCGCCAGTTCGCCGAGGCGATGAAGGCCAAGTTCCCGACCAAGATGCTGGCCTACAACTGCTCGCCCAGCTTCAACTGGAAGAAGTACCTCGACGACGCCACGATCGCCAAGTTCCAGCGTGAACTGGCGGCAATGGGCTACAAGTTCCAGTTCATCACGCTGGCCGGCTTCCACGCCCTGAATTACTCGATGTTCCAGCTCGCCAAGGGCTACAAGGCGCGTCAGATGAGTGCCTATGTGGAACTGCAGCAGGCCGAGTTCGATGCCGAGAGCGAGGGCTACACCGCCACTCGCCACCAGCGCGAAGTTGGTACCGGTTACTTCGACCAGGTCACCCAGGTCATCGCCGGCGCCGATTCGTCAGTCACCGCGCTGAAGGGTTCGACCGAGAACGAGCAGTTCGACAAGGCTGCGAACGGCTGAGTTTTAGGATCAGTTGATATCTGAAGGGGCGTCCGGTGGGCGCCCCTTTTTGTTGCACGGCTAAAGGCGAAAGCAAGAGCAGTTTCAACACAAAGGACACAAAGGACACAAAGGACACAAAGGAGAGCAGAGCAAAGGAGAGCAGAGCAAAGGAGAGCAGAGCAAGATAGCCGGGTGTCCTGCGACCGGCCTGAGGATCTTGGCTAGAGGCCGCTGCAGTTTCGGTTGAGCGCCTCCAGGTCTTCTTCCTCACTCGGGGTGATGACGACCGTCCGCTCCGTTGACTGCGCCAACCGCGCCTGCAATTCCGCCGCACCGGGTCGCTGCTGGGCGATGCTCGACAACTGCCCCGAACCCGCGAAGTGCTGCTCGAACAACGCCCGTGCCCGCAGCCGGGTGATCTCAGGCAGGTTCTCGATCGTCGGCGCCCCTGATCCACTGCCGATTGCCGCATCGATCTCGTCCTTCAAGGCAATCGCCAGCTCCAGATCCTGGTACTCCTCCGGCAGGGCGCCGGCAAGGAAATGGAAGCCATTGGAACGCAATGCATTCACCCACGCATGAACCGCCGCGACCGACCCCGCCTGCAGGGCTTGGCGCCAGAGCGGAAACGCCTGCTCGCGATATGCCATGTACAGATCCAGATTGGTCACCATTTCCGCGCCGCCTACGCCGGCGACCTGCGCAAAAGCCACCATCGACTGCACATTGCCCTGCCGGGCCGCCTGCAGATAAAGCCACGGCGCTTCACCGCGTAGCGACAGGGGGACGGCCTCGCATTGGCTCTTGCGCAGATTTCTCGCTTCGTAGTCGTTCCTGGTCCGCTCGATCCTCTCGGCGGTGATGCCCTCGTGCTGGCCCAGCGTCGCCAGGTTCTGCACGATCTGCTGCTCGGACATCGTCGTCCACTGCAAGGCAGTCCTGCACTTCACCAGCTCCGCGGCCAGTCGACAAGCAGCGGCGGCGTCGCCGGCACGAGCCCGCGGCTCCAACAGCTCGACCAGTTCGGTTGGCGGGAGCAGGCCGGGTAGCGGTGGGCTCTGCGTGGGCTGGATCGTTGGCGGGATAGGTTTGGCCCCGGACAGTTCAGCCTGTCTACGGGTGGACCTCGATGGCTCGCCCTCGGCGAGAACTTCGCCGGCGTTCTCATCGTCTGCGCCGACGACCTCCTCGCTGCGGTCGGCAATGGCGGAGGCCGCATCCCTCGATAGCGTGTTCCAGCCTACCCAGCTTGTTACCAGAACCAGCAGCGCCGCTACCAACAACTTGTTTCGATGCTTTGATGTCATGTCAAACCAATAGTCAAACCGCTAGTCGCGCTCAAATTTGGTGATAACACGAGTAAGCAGATCAGGCCATCGCGTGAGGAATACCGTAGCCTGCGGGCGGGACGCCTGCGGTCCCAGGGAGCGCCGTAGCCTGTCTGAGGGAGGCCTGTGGTCCCACGGCAACACCTGGCCTGCGGGCGGGACGCCCGCGGTCCCAGGGAATAGCGACAGCTGTTGTCGCGCGCCAAAGGCTAGAGCAACGAGCGGCAGCAAGCTGCCAGGAGCAGAGCGGTAGCAAGCTACCGCACTCCATATGCGCGGGCCGCGGCTCTACTGAGCCCTCAGCGGCGGCGGTACTCGTAGACGAAGGCCGGTGGCAGGTTGCGCCAGGCCGCGGTGACGCGTCGGGAGCTCAGACCGAACTCGTTCAGTTGGCTGCGTGGAATCGGGCTGCGCGGGCGATAGGTGAACTGGATCAATCGACCTTCCGGCGCCAGCACTTCGAGGATCGCACGCAGGATCGCGCGTGAGACGTGATCGGGCATGATCAGAATCCCGAGTCCGCTGATCACCAGATCGACCTCGCGTCCGCCGTGTCCACCCTCGGCCAGCAACTGGGAGAGGTGGGTCGCGTCGCCCTGCAGGATCTGCAGAGCGGGATAGCGCTTGCCCAGCGAAGTGGCGAAGTGCTCGTTGAGCTCGACCGCCGCGAAATCGGCTCCGGCTGGTACTTTCTTGAGCAGCGCACCGGTCAGCGCACCGGTGCCCGGGCCCAACTCCACGATGAAACGGTCATCGGCGCGAATCTGATCGGCCATCCGGGCCGCCAGCTCCTCGCCACTGGGGACCATCGACGCGGTCGTCAACGGCGCCTTCAGCCAGTGCCTGAAAAAGGTCCATGCCGCGTTCAATCGTTCGGGACGGTGTGGGTCTGGCCTGGGCTGCACGCAGCGCCCCTGAGATTGAAGATCTTGTGATGGTAACCAAACGCGGCCTGTAACGCATGGGTCGGAAGCGCTGGGGTCGCTTGTCTGCTTCGATGCGTACTCAAGAGCATTTTCAACACAAGGGACACAGAAGAGCAGGGCTGAGGGCTGAGGGCTGAGGGATCAGGCGGGTAGTTTCGCAGCGACCCTGCGCCTCGCGCTGGCTACTGCAGCCGCCGACCATTAGGCGCGGCGCGGTTTGCTCCCGCCTTTCTGACCCCTCAGCCCTCAGCCCTCAGCCCTGCTCTACTCCAAGCAACGGCATCAGACGGGCCAGGGACAGCAAGTCCTGGCGGTTGTGGGCGAGGACCTGGGCGATGCCCTGCCAGCGGCCCATCGTGAGGTATTCGCGCCAGCTGCGAGGCGCTTCGGAACCTGGCAGGTCGTCGCTGCGATGCAGGTCCAGCAGGCGCTCCTCGGTGGTGCGCAGGCGGCAGTCTGGCCACTGTTTGCCGTAGCGCCGGCGCACGGAATGGAGCAGGTCGATGTGGTCCAGATCGGGCAAGGGATTGGCCATCCCGTTCAGTCCCAGCCGCGTGGCCAGATGTGGCAGGTCATAGCTCTTGCCGTTGAAACTGACCAGCGTGGCCGCGTCGCCGGTGAAATCCTCCAGCAGCAATTCCAGATAGCGCCGTTCGGCACCCGGTCGTTCCAGCCACCACTGGCGCAGTCGCCAGTGTCCATCGCGCCAGATCAGCACGCCGACCATCCAGACCCATAATCCCGCGCCACCGCGCAGGCCGGTGGTTTCGGTGTCGAAGCACAGCACCTGGCCGCCCGGGTCGCCGGCTGGCGCGGGCAGTGACTCGCTGACCTCCAGTCGCTCATCTACCAGCCGGACGCCCTCTTCGACGCTGCTGCCCAGCGAGATTGGGTCCAGCGCCCGGCCGCCGTCCGCTGTGACATAGACGCCCGCTTGCTCACCAACGCCAGGGGCAGACGCCGTCATCGCCTGCGATGTCCCCATCTCCGATCCGCCCAGGCGCCGACGGCGCGCCTGGATCAATTGCCGCAGATGACCGATACGGGCGTGCCAGTCGACCTCTGGTTCGCTGTCGAAGTCCGCGCACGCGGGCGTTGCCGGCTCTGCCTCGCCACGGTGCCGCGCGAGTCGCTCTCGCAGGCGGCGATGGTCCATCGCCGGACGCGGCGCAATGATCATCCGGTCGATCCGCTGACTGCGCCAGTCCCGCGATGGTCTGCAAGCAATCCCTCCGGACCCACGGACCCGGCAAGCACGCGATCTGTCCCGAGCGCTTGCCCCGGGCGATCATTCGAACGGGCGTCGACCGCAACTTGCAGCAGCCCCAACACCGTCAGCGAATGAGTCTTGCTGTCTCCCCCGCCGCGTTCCTCGCGCTCCAGCACCGGCCCCACGCAGGCCGGGCAGCCGGCAAGGCAGTCGCAGCCGGCGAGCAGCCCGCGTGCTTCGGACAGCAGATGGTCGGCGTGGTGGAACAGCGGCTCGGACAGGCCAATGCCGCCGGGATAGTTGTCGTACAGGTACAGCGTCGGCTGAAACGAGCCGGACACCCCGACTGTATTTTCGTTCTCGACCCCGGCGACGGCCCGGCACAGATCGCGGCCTTCGGCCAGCACCGACACCAACGCGACCGTCTGCAGCACCCGGGCGGCGCCCAGAAAGCCATCCAGCGCGGCCTGCCGATCGCTGAAGTGCTGATCCAGCACGCTCGCCGGCAGGCTCCACCAGACCGCGGTGCTCTGCAGATTCTGATCCGGCAGGCTGACCGGCCCGTAGCCGATGTTCTCGTGGCTGTAGTAACGGATCTTCTTGTAACCGGTGACCCGCCGCACCACGTGCACCTCGCCATGCTGCACCTCTCCGGCCCCGGAGCGGCGGCGGGCGAAGCTATCCAGCGGCTTGAGCCGGGTGTAATCGATCGCGTCGGTGTAGTAGTCGGCCCGGGTGCGGGTCACGAAGGCCTTGCGGCCAACCCAATCCAGCCGCTCGACCTGCCACGGCTGCGACTGGACCAGATAAATCGCGCCTTCGTACAGGGTCAGCGCGGCGCTGGTGTAATCGACTTCGGCGATGATCACCTGCTTGCCATCAGTCAGATCAACCACCACGAAGTTGCCATCGGCGACCGAGCGCAGATTGACCGCCTGCGCCGGATAGCTGTCGTCGATCCAGTGATATCGGTCGCCGTCGCGGTGCAGCACGCCGTCTTCGGCCAGCACCGCCAGATACTCATTGCGCGGACTGCCGCCGAAGGGCTCGTCGTGGCGAAAAGGCAGTTCGAAGGCAGCACAACGCAGCTGGTCGAACAGGATCAGCTCCTGGTCCGGGGCGATGCGCGCGTGCTCGGGGCTGGCCGTCAAAAAGAACTCCGGATGGCGGACGACGTACTGGTCCAGGGCATCGCTGCCGGCAACCAGTACGCCCAGCGCCGCCTGCTGGCGCCGGCCGGCGCGACCCAGGC
>JBGTIE010000812.1:0-6388 GCA_041745855.1 Lysobacterales bacterium
GCCCTTCGGCGACCAGGGCCTGTGTCTGCGCCGCAGCGACTTTGACGCGCTCGGCGGATTCGACGAGCACTGCGGCCGCGGCGAGGACCTCGACCTGGTTTTGCGCGCACGCCGATCCGGGATTCCGCTCGCCCGAGTCCAAAGCACCCTGAGCAGCAGCGCCCGCCGCTACCGTGAGCAGGGTTGGCTGCGAACCACGCTCACACACCTGCGCGGCACCTGGACAATCCGCCGACGGTTCAGGTTTTAACTTTGGAGTGCGGCGCTCTGCGCCGCTTTGGATGCTCTTGGCTCTCATCGCTCCGGATAGTTCAAGGCAACCATCAACAGCCGCTGAGACCCGCGATCGGGTTGGCGGCACGAACGGAGGCTGCGGCGCGGGTCACAACGGATCTACTTCCTTCGATGCGGCCGACCAGGTGGTTTGAGGTGATCATCCGCAGCCGCTGAGACCCGCGATCGGGTTGGCGGCACGAACGGAGGCTGCGGCGCGGGTCACAACGGCCTACTTCCTTCGATGCGCGGCCGATCCGTTCTGGGCCCTGGGCCCTCGCTCTACTCGTCCCTCGTCAACGAAAACGGCACCGGCAAGCTGTGATCCGGGCTCACGCCCAGGCGGACGTCGGCGCGGTAGGGTGGGATGTCGAAGACTACGCCAGCCTTCAGGCGGGTCTGCAGCTTGAGCCACCATTGCGCGCTGAACAAATCGCCGTGGCGGTCGAGCAGGGCCTCCTTGAGCGCCGCCGGCAGGCCGAGGAACTCGGTGAACTGCTCCGGGAAGATGTCGGCCTCGCCGACGTAGAACCAGGCGCCGTCGTGGGTTTCTTCCTCGCCGCTGCGGGCGGTAGGCAATTCGCGGAAGTGGCAGTCGGTGACCAGGCAGAGCTCGTCGTAATCGTAGAAGATGACCCGGCCGTGGCGGGTCACGCCGAAGTTCTTCAGCAGCAGGTCGCCGGCAAAGACGTTCGACAGCGCCAGGTCGCGGATGCACTGGCCGTAGTCGAGCACCGCGCGCAGCGCCAAGCCTTCGTCGACCTCGCGCAGATACAGGTTCAGCGGTCGCAGCCGGCGCTCGACGTACATGTGCTTGATGATCAATTCGTCGCCGTCGAAGATCAACGAAGATGCGCAGCTGTCCTGCAGGTCGGCCAGGATCGTCGGCTCGAACTGCTTGCGCTTGAAGCGCAGATGGCGGAACTCTTGCGCGTCAACCAGTCGACCGGCGCGGTCATGGCGGAAGACGAAGCGGTACTTCTCGATCACCTCCTCGCGCAGCACGGTTTTCGGGTAGGCGAAGCGGTCGCGGATGACCTTGAACACCAGCGGATAGCTGGGCAGCGTGAATACCGCCATGACCATGCCGCGCTCACCGTCGGCGGCGCTGAAATGTTCGTCGCGGGTGCTCAGGTGGTTGAAGAAGTGGCGGAAGCGCTCGGTTTTGCCCTGCTTGGCGCGGCCGAGCACGGTGTAGAGCTCGTTGACCGGCTTGGTCGGCAGCAGGGTGCGCAGGAACACCACCGCGTCGCCGACCGTTTCCAGGTCGGCCTGGAAGTAGCTGCGGGTGAAGCCGAACAGGATCGCCACATCATCGCGCGAGGTCATCACCGCGTCGGCGGCCAGGCCGTCCTCCTCGTGGGTCATCGCGATCACCAGCGGGCAGAAGCGGCTCTCGCCGAACAGCCGGCCGACCAGATAGGCACGCTGTTCGCGGTAGTGCACCGTCTCCAGCAGCTCGACCGCGCGCACCTTCGGCTCGCCGCTCCAGTCCGCCAGTTGCTCCTCGACCTCGCGCGCGATGGCCTCGGCGTCGCCGTTCAGATTGCGATAGGGCACACCGAAACGGAAGCCCTTGAGCACGCGCCGGAACAGCTCGGCTTCGGACTGGGTGGTGGCGAAGGACAGCCGCGCCACCGGATGGGTGATGCGGTCGGTGGGCTCGATGTCCAGCGCGATGAACTCGATCGAGCCATCGACGCCCTTGGTCTTGAAGAAGCGCCGGGTGAGCGTGTTGAAGAAGGTCTTGTTGAGTTCCTGGTCGAGTAGGGGGGCAACCAGATCGGTGTAATGATGCTTGATCTGGGCCCACAGAGTGCGATCGCCGGCATGCTCGCCAAGCTTGGCCGTCAGCAGCGCGGTAGCCTCGGCCACGCAGCGGTCATACAGCTCGATGCGTTCAATGGCATCGCCGCGTGCAGCGGTCCAGTCGCGCTGCTCGAAGCGGCCCTGGGCGCGCTTGGTAATGCCTCGGAAGCGCGCATTGTAGTCAGCGAAGCCGGCCCGGATCAGGCGCGCGCAATCGTGCGCGAGCGCTTCATGCTCTACCTCATTGAGCGTCGTCGACAACGCTGCGGTCCGTTCCATCGGTGGCCTCGTCGGTGCGTTCCAGATCGGCTTCGATGGCCTCAGCCAGCTCCGCCGCGCGGGTGTAGAAGTGATCGACCGGCAGACCCTCAACAAGCTGGAAGGCCGGTGGCTTGAGCAGCGCCTTGAACGAGGGTTCCTTCCTGAAGTCATCGTTGATCGCGTCGGGCAGGCTGAACAGCACGAACAGCATCGCGCTGACCAACGCTGCCGCGCCCAGCTGGCGGCGCGTCGGCTGGCCGGCGATCAGCCCCAGATGGCCGAACAGGGCGACGCCCAGACCGCCATAGAGCAGCAACTTGCCGAACACCCCGGTCCAGCCGTCGCCGGCAAGCGCAAACAGCAGGTACTCGCCAAGGACGCCCAGCAGCAACACGACGAACAGGCTCAGCGCGGCGATGGTCAGATGACCCGGATACTGCAAGCGATGGGCGAACAATCGGTTGACGATGGCCCAGGCCAGCGCCCAGACCGCCACCATCACCAGCACACCCAGGGCCTCGGCCAGCGCCGGCAGCCAACGCTGATTGTCGCTTTGGCCGAGGAACTGCTGGACCCCGATCAGCAGCGCCAGCAGCAGCAGCCCGACGAACGCCATCGGCAGGCTGCGCAGTACCTGGGCAATGCGGTGATCGGACTGATCGGTGCGGCTTGCCGGCAGTAGCTCGTCGGCGGGACGAAACAGCAGGTCGGTGTGGCCGATGCGAAAGCCGGTGCGTCCACGTAGCTCGACTTCGCGCACCCGCAGCGCACGGTCGCCCAGCCGCAGACCATTGACGCTGCCGCTGTCGAGCAGCTGCCAGCCGTCCGCACCTAATTGCAGCTCGGCGTGATACGGGCAGACGTAGGGATCGTCCAGGACCAGGTCGTTGTCGAGCGCCCGACCGATCCGGAACGGCCCCTGCGCGCCCAGCTTGACCCGTTCCCGCAGCGCGCCGCTGCGCTCATGCACCTCCAGCACTGCAAGCACCGGCTGTGCGCCATCGCTCTCCGACGATGAGCTCATGGCGTCCACTCCAGCGTTTCAAGAAAGCGGCGGGCGAAACGCAGTCCCTGGTCCAGACTTACCCCGGTCAGGCTCAGGGTCGAGCTCAGCGCGCTGCGCGACTGGTTCAGCGTGATCTGGCGCTGCAGCAGGTCAAAAAGGCCCGGATAGTCGCGATAGGCGCGCAGGCACAGCACCACCTTCAGCTCCAACTCGGCATGCCTGACCGGTAGTGTCTGGCAGCGGAATTCGCTCATCGAATCCTCGTCGCCACCAAAACCGCCGTAGTAGCGGGCGAAGTCAGTCTCCATCTTGGCCCAGAAGCGCACCGGCCCCAGCTTGCTGCTGCTGCTCAGCCGGTGTTCCATCCGGATCGTGCCGGTCGACAGTTGGCCACTGAGGTAGATGTTTTCGTCCGAATAACAACTGTGGATCACCGTGTCGACCAGCCGATCGCTGGTCTGGTCGCTGCGCGAGGAGCAATTGACGAAGGGGGCGACCTTGCCCGGCACCCGATAGCCGCCCAGCGCAACGGTAGTCAGCGGCCCCGCCAGCAGCTCGCTCAGATAGCGCTCCTGATTGGCCTGCAACTGATCGGCGATACGCAGCCGCAATGCCCTTTGCGGTTCGCTGTCCTGCAGCAGCCCGAGCAGGAAGCTGGCTGGCACCAGGAAACTGACCTGATTACCGGCGGTGGCGACGTTGATGCCGATGACGTTGCCATAGCGGTCGATGGTCGGCCCGCCGCTCATGCCAGGGTTGATCGAACCGCTGAAGTGGATCCGCTCATACAGCGATTTTTCGAGCAGACCGTTGTAGGTGCCCTCGATGATCGTCATGCCCAGATCGTAGGGATTGCCGAAGGCATACAGGCGCTCACCCATTGCCGGCAGGTTGCTCTCGATCGCCAGGAAGGGCCGGTCGACGTCGTCCGCCCGCAACAGCGCCAGATCATGGACCACATCGACATTGAGCAGGGTCAGCGCCCCCTGGCTGCCGTCATCGAGCACGTATTCGGCGCGGAAAGTCTCCGGATGCTCGATCAGGTCGGCGACGACGTGGTAGTTGCTGACGATGTCGCCACTGTCGGAGACGAAGAAGCCCGAGCCCAGCGAAGACTTTTCGCCGCCCTGGCCATCGATGATGCGCACCTGCACGATCGCCGCCTTGTAGCGGGCAAAGACCTCCTCGGTACTCCAGTCCTGGGCCGCCAGGGGGGTGGAGCCGGCGAGCAGTGACAATCCGGTCAACATTGAAAGCAATGGCAGTAGTGAGCGCATCAGCATGTACTGGTGAAAGTGCGGCGAGTATAGCTTTGTGGTGGGTGAGGACGGGGCAAGGGAAACGAGGGCCCAGGGCATAGGGCCCAGGGCCCAGAAGAGCAGGGCTCAGGCCGGGCGAGCAGTTCCAGTAGCCAGTTCCAGTTCCAGTGAGGGTCAAAAGCAGCAAAAGGCCAGGCCCAGAGCCGTGAAGAGCCACGGTCGAGCACGTAGGAGGTATCGGAGCTCCGAGAACCGCATCAAGAGGACTTCATCCCAGCTCGATCAGCCGCAATCCGGGCAGTCCGGTGAAGTCCCCGCCGTTGATTGTCACCAGTCCATAGCCGTGCTCGATCGCCTGGGCGGCGATCCAGAGGTCGTTGTAGCGCGGGCGAGGCGAGCGTCCGGCGCGTTTGACGCTCGCCGCCAGCACACCGAAGGCGGCCGCCGTGTGCCGGCTAAGGGCCAGCACTGGCCGTTCCTCCACTTGCCTCATGAATGAGGCACGCAGTGCTCGTTCGGTCGGATCGGTGCAGGCTTCGACGCCGAAATGGAGTTCGCCGAGGGAGATCACTGATGTGTAGACAGGGATTGTTCCGGTCGCGGCGATGATCCTCTCCTGCGCAAGCTCCCCGGTCGCCAGACCGATCCATACACAACTGTCGAGAATCAGGCCCACGGGTCGCCGATATTCTCGTCAAACCCATCGCGGCTGTCCCTGAGCCAGTTTTTTCCTTGTTCGGGTCGCAGTATCGGTCGCAGTCCTGCCAGAGCCTGCACCGCTGTCATCGGACGCTGCGCGGGAACGATCTGGGCGATTACCTGACTGTTGCGTTCAATCGCGATGGCTTCGCCACGCACGATAACTTCGTCGAGGATCTCACGCGTTCGCCGCGCGAGCGCGGTGGCGGTGACGGTGACGGTGACGGTGGTCATGAGACCTGCCTCGCTGGAAGGGTTACGTATTTTACATTAAATACGTAACCAATGCCTTTGCACTGCTCGCCGGCTGCGTCGGCCTGATATTTCGAAGATTCTTTGTTGTTGCAGGGCCCAGGACTCAGGGCCGAGGGCCCAGCGGGTCCAGGAAACCCGAAGCGGGGGGATTAACCGCGCGGCAACCTCCACGCTTGCCTCAAACCGGCTGTTGACTGGGCCCTGAGCCCTGAGCCCTGGGCCCTGGGCCCTGGGCCCTGACCCCTGAGCCCTGGGCCCTGAGGTCTTTGCGGACCTCAAAACAACAGGCTGACTCGAAGTCCGACGTGCGTTCGCTTCTGACTCCTCCTGTCCTATGCTCCCAGCGCATGAACACGCCCCTCCTGCAGTTGCGCCATGTCGGCAAGACCTACTCCGGTGAGCAGCCGGTGGTGGCGCTGGCCGAGGTCGATCTGGACCTGCATGGCGGTCAGCTGGTGGTGCTGCTGGGGCCGTCAGGCAGTGGCAAGTCGACGCTGCTCAATCTCATCGGCGGACTGGATCGACCTACCAGTGGCGAGTTGCGCTTCGGCACGCTCGACCTGGCGGCGGACGATCGCGCGCTGACTGCCTATCGACGCGCGCATGTGGGCTTCGTGTTCCAGTTCTACAACCTGGTGCCGAGCCTGACCGCACTGGAGAATGTCACGCTGGTTACCCAACTGGCCGGCACGGTTGCCATGGCGCCGGAGGAGGCGCTGGCGGAGGTCGATCTGGGCCATCGCTTGCACCATTTCCCGGCCCAGCTGTCCGGCGGCGAGCAGCAGCGGGTGGCGGTGGCGCGGGCGATCGCCAAACGGCCGAAGGT
>JBGTIE010000813.1:0-7482 GCA_041745855.1 Lysobacterales bacterium
CTCCTCCCAAACGCGAAAGGGGCCCGCAGGCCCCTTCCATCGTGAATCCTTCGAGGCCCAGGCTCAGACCACGTACACGAACACGAACAGTCCCAGCCAGACCACGTCGACGAAGTGCCAGTACCAAGCCACTGCTTCAAAGGCGAAATGATTGTCCTTGGTGAAGTGGCCGGCGATGCAGCGGCCGAGGATCACTGTCAGCATGATCGCGCCGAGGGTTACATGCATGCCGTGGAAGCCGGTCAGCATGAAGAAGGTCGATCCGTAGATGCCCGAACTCAGGGTCAGGTTCAGATCGGAGTACGCGTGCACGTACTCGTACACCTGGAAGAACAGGAAGATGATGCCCAGCACGATCGTCGCCACCATCCAGGCGATCAGCGCGCCGCGCTGGCCCACCTTCAGGGCCCAATGGGCCATCGTGATGGTCAGGCCGGAGATCAGCAGGATGACCGTATTGAGCAGCGGGATCCCCCAGGCCGGGATCGTGCTGAAGCGGCCACCGATCTCGCCCGGACCATTGGTGGGCCAGGCGGCGGTGAATTCCGACCAGATGAACTGGTTGGTGGAGAAACCGTCCCCTTCGCCACCCAGCCACGGCACGCTGAAAGCGCGGGCGTAGAACAACGCGCCGAAAAAGGCGGCAAAGAACATCACTTCGGAGAAGATGAACCACGCCATGCCCTGGCGGAAGGAGATGTCGACCTGCTCGTTGTACAGGCCCTGCAGATGCTCGCGGATCACGTCGCCGAACCAGCCGAACAACATGATGATGATCAACAGGCTTCCGAGCCCCAACATGACACTGCCACCGGCGGCACCGTTGACCAGATTGGCTGCGCCGAACATCAGCAGGAACAGCGACACCGAACCGAAAATCGGCCAGCGGCTGGCGTGGGGGACGTAGTAAGCGCCTTGTGCGTGGGCCATCGTGCTTGCTCGCGAATGGAAAGGGACGGTGCGGGTGCCGGTCCGGTCTACGGATCGTCTATGAGCCGGGATTATCGGCGACCAGTGGATCATTGACCAGCCCGGCCGTCTCCGCCGCAATACGCTGGGTCGCCAGATCGTTGAGGAAGAAGGTGTAGGACAGCGTCACGACCTTGACGCTGCGCGGCAGATCGGGATCGATGACGAAACGCACCGGCATCTCGCGCTCCTCACCAGCTTCCAGCAGCTGCTCGGTGAAACAGAAACATTCGGTCTTGTTGAAGTAGATCGAAGCCAGGTTTGGGGCCACGCTGGGTACCGCCTGGCCGACCAGTGGCTGGTCATCGATGTTCTGCGCGTAGTACAAGGCGGTCACCAACTCGCCCGGGTGGACCTTCATCTCGGCCACTTCAGGCCGGAAGCGCCATGGCAGGCCGCTGTGGGCGGCGGCATCGAACTGGACCGTGATCAGCCGCGAGGTGTCCACCACCGGAGCCTGGGCGGCGCCACCGAGCTGGCCGGTCTTGCCGTTGACGCCGGTGATCTCGCAGTAGATGTCGTAGATCGGAATCAGTGAAAAGCAGAAGAAGAAGGCGCCGCCACAGGCCAGCAAGGTCCGCCGCACCACCCGCGCATGGCTGACAGGTGTCGCGGCAACGGAGGTGCTGTCCGCGTCCGGCTTAGCAGTGGCGTCGAGGTCCTTCATCCAGACTCCCTCAAGCGTTGAGTACCGCGCGGAAGAAAAAGGCCGCGTAGATTCCCACTGCGATCAAGCCCACGATCAGTGCCGTCCGGCGCGCCGCCGGACGGCGTGGATCGGGATCCTGACGATCGCTCATCAGGCCGCTCAATGGGTCACATCGCCATGGGCGAGCTGGCGATCATCGATCACCGGCGGCGTGGCGAAGGTGTGATGCGGTGGCGGCGACGGCAATGTCCATTCCAGCCCGCGTGCACCTTCCCAGACGCCGCTGGTCGCCTTGGCCCCTTTACGCAGCAGGCAGCATTCGATCAGGATCCAGACGAAGATCAGCTGGGCGAAACCGAAACCGAAGGCGCCGACCGAGGAGATGAAGTTGAAGTCGGCAAAAGCGACGTTGTAGTCCGGAATGCGGCGCGGCATGCCGGCCAGGCCGAGGAAGTGCTGCGGGAAGAAGAGCACGTTGACGAAGATCGTCGACAGCCAGAAATGCCACTTGCCGAGCATCTCGTTGTACATCACCCCGGTCCACTTGGGCAGCCAGTAATAGACCCCGGCCATGATCGCGAAGATCGCCCCGGTCACCAGCACGTAGTGGAAATGGGCGACCACGAAGTAGGTGTCGTGGTACTGGAAGTCAGCCGGCACGATCGCCAGCATCAGGCCGGAGAAACCGCCGATCGTGAACAGGATCACGAATGCGATTGCGAACAGCATCGGCGTCTCGAAGGTCAGCGAGCCCTTCCACATGGTCGAGACCCAGTTGAAAACCTTCACCCCGGTAGGGACCGCGATCAACATCGTTGCATACATGAAGAACAGCGCGGCGCCCAGCGGCATGCCGACGGTGAACATGTGGTGGGCCCAGACGATGAACGACAGGAAGGCGATCGAGGCGGTCGCGTAGACCATCGCCTGATAGCCGAACAGCGGCTTGCGGGCGAAGGTCGGGATGATCTCGCTGATGATGCCGAAGGCCGGCAGGATCATGATGTAGACCTCGGGGTGCCCGAAGAACCAGAAGATATGCTGGAACATCACCGGATCACCGCCACCGGCGGCATTGAAGAAGCTGGTACCGAAGAACTTGTCGGTCAGCAGCATCGTCACCGCCCCGGCCAGCACCGGCATCACCGCGATCAGCAGAAAGGCGGTAATCAGCCAGGTCCAGCAGAACACCGGCATCTTCAGCAGGTCCATGCCCGGCGCGCGCATGTTGATGATCGTGGCGATGACATTGATCGCGCCCATGATCGAGCTGATGCCCATCATGTGGATGGCGAAGATCGTGAAGGCGACGTTGTTGCCACCTTGTAGCGACAGCGGCGGATACAGCGTCCAGCCGCCGGCCGGGCCACCGCCGCCGATGCCGAAGAAGGTGTACAGCGCCAGCGGCAGCAGCAGCAGGGTGAAGGCGAAGGGCAGAATCCAGAATGACCAGTTGTTCATCCGCGGCAACGCCATGTCGGGCGCACCGACCATCATCGGGATCATCCAGTTGGCCAGCCCGACGAAGGCCGGCATGACCGCACCGAAGATCATCACCAGCGCATGCATCGTGGTCATCTGGTTGAAGAATTCCGGATGAACCAACTGCAGTCCGGGCACGAACAACTCGGCCCGGATCACCAGCGCCATCGCACCGCCGATGAAGAACATGATCAGCGAGAACACCAGATAGAGCGTGCCGATGTCCTTGTGGTTGGTGCTGCAGAACCAGCGCTGGAAGAAGCTCTGCTGGTGCCCCCCGTGATCGTCATGGGCATCGTGGGCGTGGTCGTCGTGTGCGCCGTAGGTCGCGTGCTCAGCCATGGTGTGCTCCTGGAATCCTGTCTTCAGCTCTTGTTGACGGTGGCGGCCGGCGTGGCCTGCACCGTGGCTTCGATGTCGGGTCGGTCGGCGCGTTGTGCGGCCAGCCAGGCGTCGAACTCGGCCTTGGGCCGGGCTTCGACGACGATCGGCATGAAGCCGTGATCCTTGCCACAAAGCTCGGCGCACTGGCCACGATAGGTGCCCGGCACCTCGATCGAGGTCCAGGCTTCGTTGATGAAGCCCGGGATCGCATCCTGCTTCCAGCCCAACACCGGCACCCACCAGGAATGGATGACGTCGTCGGCGGTAATGACGAAGCGGATCTTGGTATCGACCGGCAGCACCAGTGGCTTGTCCACATCCAGCAGATAGTTCGGGACAGTCCTCACGTCGATCCCCGAGCCCACCCGGCGCGCCGCATCGGCATCGCGGCTGAGGCTGGAGACGAAGTTGACATCGGTGCCGACGTATTCGTAGCGCCACTTCCACTGGTAGCCGGTGATCTTCACCGTCAACTCGGCGTCGCCGGTATCGGCCATCCGCATCAGGGTGCCGGTGGCCGGGATCGCCATTCCGACCAGGATCGCGATTGGCACCACGGTCCAGATGATCTCGGCAACGGTGTTGTGGCTCCATTTCGCCGCCACCGCGCCCTTGCTCTTGCGGAAGGCAAAGACCGAATAGAAGATCGCGCCGAACACGATCACGCCGATCGCGCAACAGATCAGGAAGATGATCATGTGCAGCTCATAGACTTCCTTCGAGCTGGCGGTCACGCCCGGCGTCATGTTCAGCTGCCACGGCTCCGGGTTGGCAGCCACACTGGTGCTGAGGAGCAACATGGCCAGCAGCGCCAGTCCCTTGATCCAACCGCTCATGCTCGATACCCCCATGCTCTGAAACTCATGATGCCCAATGTCCTACTTTCAGCCAGTCCGGCTGAGCCGCCTTACCCAGAGCCGCCTTGAGGCCCTGCAGAAACTCCGAGCGCTCCTCTTCATTGAGGAAGGCCCCCAGTTCGATGGCTCGGCCGTGCGAGCCTATCAGCAACCGCTTATGTTCGCGTGGGCGCTCCGCTGCTACCACCCAGACTCGCACCCAATGCAGGTTGAACTCGCTCCGCTCAGCCTGTCGACGGCGCAACCGCGTCACCTCGACCCGATTGTCGATGATGCGCACCCGATCCTCATCATCCCCACGTCGCCAGACCAGCGCCAGACTGCCGCCGAAGGCGAACACGTTCAGCAGCGCGAACAGCGGCGCCCATACATTGCCCTGCAGGACGCTCAAAACCGCCACCCCCATTGAGACCAGTGCGAGCGCGACCACCAGCCCCGCCAGCAGTCGCGGCGTGGCCGAGCGGTTGGGCCGCGCGACCACCACCTGGGTGGGATCGCTGGACAATGGCAAGGACAACGGCATGGTCGCGTCCAGACAAGCGCCGAATGATACCGGTCTGGCCATGAAAGCAGCAAGGCAAACCAGCTCCGCGCAAGGTCCGCGGCACCCTCTGGAAAAGCCGCAGTGCCGCGCAAGCTGCGGTCAGCATCATGCCATTGAAGGGCGTGGACATGGGTCAAGATTGCGTGGCGGCGGCGTGGAGATGGGCCGCGACTCTTGCGGTGATCACTTTGCGTTGCACCATCGAAGGAAGTAGCGCGGTTCCGGCGCGCGCTGATCCGCGATTTTCGTCCCAGTCGATTTCGCGCCGGCGGCCGCGTCGTCACGGTCACCGCCTACTATCAACGGTCCGCCACGCCAACCACCTGGGCTCTCAGCGGGGAAAAATCGTCCAAAGCGGCGCAGAGCGCCGCAGTCCAAAGTAGAGCGCCGGTTGCGCTCGCGCTTGGGTGTGTGAGATTGCGCACAGACAAAGCCGCGAGCAGCCGTCACCCTCCGCGCCTACTGCATCCGATCCCGGAGTCCGACCATGTCTTTTGCTCTATATCTGATTGGCTCCCTGGTCCTGATTGGCGGCCTGGTCTATGCAGCCATTCTGCTTAGCGTCCCGAACCACTGGATCGCGGTGGGTGTCGTGATCACCCTGGGTCTGTCGATACTGTCTGCGGTCAAGCTGACCCGGCAGAAGGACCTTTCGGAATAATGCCCCTTTGGCAGTGGCTTTGCCGAAGTGGCGCGGCATAACGAAGCAAACCCTGGCCAGGGCGGCGAAGCGCCAACTGATCACTGGAACAGGCTACTGCAGTGCTCTGTCGGGCTAGCCCGGCAGGCGCTGTAGCTCGCGCAGTACCGCATCCAGCCGCTGACGGTCGGATTCGATGGCAAAAGCCCGATCGGCGCGTTCACGGGCCACACTGGCAACCTGCTGCGCCGCGTCGGCGAATAGTTCGGGTTGGCTCCCAGCCAGCGCGGCCAGTGCCTTCTGCAGACGGATCTGTACTTCGATCAGTCCGGCGCCATCGCGGCCGATCGGTCCAAAAGCGTCCTGCAGCAAGTCCATAGTCGCAGTTGGTGGCACGTTCAGCCGCTGGTAGCGCACTTCTGGATTGTTGCGTGGACGCCAATGAGACAGCGCCCGCAACAGACGACCGATGACATCGATTGCCGTGCCGGGATCATTGACCGAGGGCGACAACGCACGCGAGGCGATCTCCGACAGGACGATCAGGCCAAAGCGCGGATCCTGGTCGAAGTTGCGGCCGTTCTCGATCGTGAAGGCAGAGCGCAACCTGCCAGCCAGTTCATCGCTCGGCTGCACCCCGCCCAGATAAAGCAGCGGATGCTCCGGATGGGCGTAACTGCCGGGCAGATCAGACAGCCAGATCTCGCCACCGGCTTCCCCGGCGCAATCGTCCAGTGCCTTGATGTCGATGTGCTGGACATAGCCGATTGATTCCGGGCGCAACGCGCTCACGCCTTCGGGCAAACCACCCGACCAGGCCTTCCCGCCCAGAAATGGTTCCCTGGACCGGTTCTTGAGCGCTTTGGTGGCGGCAACTTCGACCCGTTCGAGGGTGTCCTCGATCCGGCCGAAGCACATCAGATGCGAGATCCAGCGCAACAGCGCGAAAACCACCAGGGCGACGACGAGGATGGTCACGGCGAACAACACGACCCGCCCCCGTTCTCCGTAGACCCCGGCGTTGAGGGCAATGATACCTACCAGACTGAACAGAAAGGCGCCGACGAAGGTCGCCAGCACGTTCTGGGTGGTTAGATCCTCCTGCAGCAATCGGCTGGCCCGCGGCGTTGCCGAGTTCGCCGCAGCGGCATAGGCCTGGACCGCGATGGCCAGCGAGAACGTCGTCACCGCGAGCATCGACGAAGCCAGGATGCCAAGAATCTGGTCGACCGATTCGGCGCCGAAACGACGCGCCATGTGCTCGGAGATATAGGGCGCCAGCAGCAGGCCAATGAACGCCGCCGCCAGCCCCAGCACGGCCACCAGAACGGCCCGCACCCACATCTTCCGGGTCAGCTCGCGCAGCACCCACGCGGTCTTGCTGATCATGAGCATGGCATTGCCGCCGGTTTCCGCTGCGAGAACGTCACAGGGTAGCGCGCGACGACACCGGCGTCGTGCGGTGGCGCACATACGAAAGCAGGTGCAAAGAGCATTTTCAACACAAAGGACACAAAGGACACAAAGGAAAAGCCTTTGTCCTTTGTGTCCTTTGTGTTGAAAGCTCTGGCCTTTGTTTTTGGCCGCCAAGTAGCGGCCTACCGCGGCAACAGCGGAAGCGGGTCGACAGGCTTGCCGGCGACGCGGATCTCGAAGTGGAGCATCTCGCGGTCGGTGCCGCTGCGGCCGAGTTCGGCGATCGGCTGGCCGGCCTGGACCTGGGCGCCTTCCTGCACCAGGCGGCGCTGGTTGTGGCCGTAGGCGGTGAGATAGCCGCCGTCGTGCTTGACAATCACCAGTTCGCCGTAACCGACCAGCCCGGAGCCGCTGTAGACGACCTGACCGGCGCGGGCGGCGAGTACCGGCTGTCCGGCTTCGCCGGCGATCTTGATGCCCTGCCGGCCGGGGTCGTTGGCGACGAAGCCACGAATGACCTTGCCCTCGGTGGGCCAGCGCC
>JBGTIE010000814.1:0-9913 GCA_041745855.1 Lysobacterales bacterium
GCGCACCAGCGACGGCGGCACCGCGCTGGCGCGGATGCTCGGCGACTCGGCACCGATGCAACTGGTCCGCCAGACCATCCAGAAACTTGCCCGCAGCCAGGCGCCGGTGCACATCAGTGGCGAATCGGGCGTTGGCAAGGAACTGGCCGCGCGCGCGATCCACGAGCTCGGGCCGCGAGCGCAGGCCGCGTTTGTGCCGGTCAACTGCGGCGCGATCCCGAGCGAGTTGATGGAAAGCGAGTTCTTCGGCCACAAGAAGGGCAGCTTCACCGGCGCCCACGCCGACAAGGAGGGCCTGTTCCAGGCCGCCCAGGGCGGCACCCTGTTCCTCGACGAGATCGCCGAGCTGCCGGCGCACATGCAAGTGAAGCTCTTGCGCGTGATCCAGGAGAAGACTGTCCGGCCGATCGGCGGCCGGGCCGAGTTGCCGGTCGATGTGCGGATCCTGTCGGCCACCCACAAGCCGCTGGGCAAACTGGTGGAACAGGGTCTGTTCCGGCAGGACCTGTACTACCGAGTCAACGTGATCGAGCTGCGCATGCCGCCGCTGCGTGAGCGGCTGGATGACATTGCCACCCTCGCCCAGCGCTATCTGGACCGGCTCGCGCCCGAATGGGGCATCGAGGCGCCGCGGCTCACCGCAAACGCACTCGAGGCACTGAAAGGCTACAGCTTCCCCGGCAACGTACGCGAACTGGAGAACATCCTCGAGCGCGCCGTTGCCTTGTCCGAAGGCGACACCATCGAGGCCGCCGATCTGCAGCTGCCGCGGATGCGCGGCGAAGGTGACGAGCAAGGGGAAACGATCCACGCGCCGGACGCCGACCCGAAGCGCGTCGGCCTGACCGAATACATCGACAGCCTGGAGCGCGAGGCGCTGATCAAGACCCTCGAGGAATGCCGCTACAACAAGACCGCCGCGGCCAAGAAACTCGGCATCACCTTCCGCGCCATGCGCTACCGGCTGAAGAAGCTGGGGATTGATTGAGCGGCTGCTTGAAGGTCCTGTCCCGCGTCCGTTTGGTTCCCGGAGTGCGCGTTTGACGCGCGCGAAGGCCACCACGCTCCAGTTGCTGATCAGTGCGCTGATCGGCGCGACCGTGTTTGCCCTGCTTTATGGGCTCTGGTATCCCGGCGCACTGTTTGCGCTGCTGCGCGGTGACCGGCTCGTGTTGCTGATCCTCGCGGCCGATCTGGTCGTGGCGCCGTTGTTGACGCTGTTGCTGTTTCGCTCGGGAAAGCCGGGCCTGGCCTTTGACATCGTGTGCATCAGCGCGTTGCGGCTGGGGTTGCTCGGTTTTGGTCTCTGGACCGCAATGCAGGCACGTCCCGCATATATCGTCTTTTCCGCGGACCGCCTGGTCATCGTTCCGGCGCTGGCGCTGGACTCGAACGATCTGGCGCAGGCCTCTCCCGCGTACCGGTCGCGGCCACTAACCGGGCCGATCATGGTCCATGTCAATCAACCGCTGGACAGCGACGAGCGCATGGCGCTGCTGGATTCGGCCTTGCATGGCAAGGACATCGAACGCTTTCCCAAGTACTACCACGATGGCGCCAACCAGTCCGCCTCCATCCTCGCCCAGGCCCGACCGGTGACCTTGCTGGAAAGGCTCAGCCAACCCGCAAGCGACGCCCTGGCCAGGCTGGAGCGCGACCCGAAAGAACTGGTCTACCTTCCGGCCACCTATGGCGACATCGCCCTCACCGCGATCCTGGACAGCGAGAGCGCCGCGGTGCTGACCTGGCTCGACCACAACCCCTGGTTGACCGCCGCCAATGACCCCGAGCTTCAGATCGCTGAACGATAGCTGACCGAATGCGTCACCTATGGACGCTGTGCTGCGCAAGCTCCAGAACGCAGATCACAAAACACCGTAGTGAGTTAACGCAAAGCCAACACTTGCTGGCTGGCCGAGAACGTTCAGCCCCAGGAGTTCTCGCCTGCCGACGACGGCGCATGCCTTCCGCATCAATGCTTTACAAGACTCTCCTGAGTCGCTGTCTAGAGCTTCAACGAGATCCAGGTAGTCGTTTGGAACAACTGGCACGGGCTGTGCTAATAGTTCCTCGCCTCCAGCGATCCCGGCCGTGTCGGTCAGGGAAGCCCGTCCCGGGGAGGGACCGCCGGAGTGAGTTCTTACCATCACGTGATCTACAAGGAACACATCATGACCAAGATCCAAAAAGGTTTCACCCTGATCGAACTGATGATCGTCATCGCGATCCTCGGCATCCTGCTGGCCATCGCGATCCCGGCCTACCAGGACTACACCGTCCGCACCCGCGTGTCGGAAGGCCTGAACGTCGCTACGGCGACCAAGCTTTCGGTCAGCGAGACCCGTCTGAACAGTTCCACCGGTGCCTGGCCGTTGAACAACGCCGAAGCTGGCGTCCCGGCGTCGCTTGCGACTCAGGAAGTCGAGAACGTGCAGGTCGGCCCCGGCGGCGTCATCACGATCAGCTACAACGACATCGGCGGCCGTGTCGCGCAGGGCGAAACCATCATCCTGACGCCGTCGATTGTCGACACGATCGGCGGTGCGGTTGAGTGGAGCTGCAATTCGAACAAGCAGACGACGATGGGCTTCGGTACCACGGGCACCGTGCCGCAGCAGTTCGTGCCGGCTTCCTGCCGTCCGTAAGCGGCACCGCGCCACTCCCGTCTGACCGTCGTCGGTAGCACTGATGATGGTCAATGGAACAGGGCCCCGGGGCGGTTGACCGGGGCTTTTTTGTGATCGCAGCACCGCAGGCCGACGTTCCGTGCGGCCAATGGAGCAACTGATGGACAGGCAAAGCGGATTCACGTTGATCGAACTCATGATCGTCATTGCGATCCTGGGGATCCTGCTGACAATTGCCATCCCTGCGTATCAGGACTACACGGTTCGCGCTCGCATCTCCGAGGGACTCAACGTTGCGACAGCAGTCAAGAGCAACGTGACCGAAGTTCGAATCAATTCTTCT
Source organism: Lysobacterales bacterium (assembly GCA_041745855.1). GTDB lineage: Bacteria > Pseudomonadota > Gammaproteobacteria > Xanthomonadales > SZUA-5 > JAWLAT01. The sequence continues at coordinate 2,971 of JBGTIE010000814.1, forward strand.
ACGGGAACCTGGCCGGCAACCAATGCCGAAGCGGGATCACCGGCGTCGATCACCACCGCGGAAGTGCAAGACATCCAGGTAGGCGCAAATGGGGTAATCGAGATTAGTTACAATGCCATAGCCGGTCGCGTGGCGGTCGGCGATACGATCGTCCTGACGCCGACCATCGTAGGCAATACTGCGCAATGGAGTTGCAATCAGAACAAGGTCGCGATCGTCACCAGTGCGCAGACCGGTACTGTGCCGCTCCAGTTCGTCCCGGCCTCTTGCCGTCCCTGACAGGTTCAACGTTAATACCTTCACCGCGTTGTTTGCGAACCGGGATTGCCCCCCGTGACGGCACACCTCCGGATTGCGCCAGTGGAAGCTGTTGGTGCCGCCTCGTGTCTCGACCACCTCGCCACGTCATAGCGACGCCGCCAACAAGGAGATCGAGGCTGATCGTCGATCCGCACGCCAAAGGCATAGACTCGACCAGGTCATCCCACACACACTGTGTCCTGCTGGCCCTGCTGACTCTGGTTGTCGCCGTAGTTGTCTACATGCCCGGCCTCCACGGCCCCTGGTTGCTGGACGACTTCGCCAATCTTGAAGGACTCAAGAGCTACGCCGCGGGCGAAAGGTCGGCATGGGACGTCGTCGTCTCGAACGATTCAGGACCGACGGGCCGCCCGCTGTCGATGGCGAGCTTCGTACTCGACACCTATCTTTTTGGCGAAAGCATCTGGCACGCCAAACGAACGAATCTGATTCTGCACTTGCTCAACGGCGTGTTGGCCTTCGTGCTCTTGACCCTGATCGGCCGGCGGGACTCCCGATCTGATATCGCGGCTGCCCGCCGATGGAGATTGCTCGTTCCGGTGGTTGCGGCTTGCTGGATCCTGTTGCCACTGAACGTCAGCACGGTTCTTTATCTTGTCCAGCGGATGACCATTCTCAGCGCAACTTTCGTACTGGTCGGCCTGATTACTTACCTGTACGCCCGCACGCTGGCCGCGAGCCGTGCAACCCTGGCAAACGTTCTGATCTGGATCGTGGTTCCGAGCCTGGCCCTCGCGGCCGCCCTCTGCAAGGAAAACGGCTTGCTGCTGCCTCTCCTCACGGCTGTCCTTGAATTCACCTTCCTCGCACGCGCGGGAACGCCAAGAAGCCGCTCCGTGAAGTTGTACCTGTTTGCGCTTGTACTTGCACCGATTCTCCTGGGATTTGCGCTATTTCTGTTCGATCCACAATTCATCCTTCGCGGCTATGCCGCGCGCGATTTCACGCTGATTGAACGGCTGCTCACTCAGCCTCGCGTCCTGTGGAGTTATGTCGCTGCCATTCTCCTCCCATCCCAGTGGTCGATGGGACTTTTCCATGACACTTATGAGATTTCCAGAAACCTTTTTCAACCGTGGACGACCCTGCCAGCGCTAATGAGCTGGGTGATACTGTTCTTCGGTGTCTGGCGAGCAAGAATGGCAGCTGCGTTTCTGGCATTTGGCACATTTTTCTTTCTTGCCGGTCACACCATGGAATCTTCAGTATTCGGGCTGGAGATCTATTTCGAACACCGCAACTATCTGCCATCGCTGGGCTTGTTGCTCGGCGTCGTCGGCTCCGGGATCTGGTCAGTTGATCACCTGTCGAAAAATTCACAGACAGCACGACGACTGCTGATATCTGCCCTCGTACTTGTTTCGCTCAGCTACGCATGGGTGACGCACGCGCGTGTCTCTACATGGACGTCTGAAGCGGCCTTGTACTCGGCGGAACTGGCACGCAATCCGGGCTCGCCACGCTTGCGCGGCATACTCACGACCAAGGCGCTTGGCGAAGGTGACCTCAAATCGGCATTTGAACATATTGCAGCGGCGGAACGAGCGTGGGGCAGCGCGCAAAAATCAACCGTCGCTCTCTGGCGAATCTCCGCACTATGTCATTTTGGAGCGAGAATACCTGCTCAGATTTACTCCGACCTGGAACTGGCAACGAACACTCGAATCGAGTCATTCACGATTTCAGCGTGGCGTTTGATGCTGATGTACATCGACTCCGGCCGCTGTGCCAACTCCGATCTTGATGTTCCGCGATTAATTGGTGCATTGGAGGCCTCGCTTGAGCGCACCACGATGGCGCCGTCGCAGAAGGAAGTGTGGCGAACCCGCCACTACCTTGCACGACTCTACACCTTGCAGCAGCGCTATGACGAAGCCGCCGCTCAAGCCCTGACTGCCTGGCGACATTCAAGCAACAATATAGAAGCCGGAATTCTTGCGTTTGATCTGAACCTGCACGCAGGAAGAATCTCCGTGTGTCGCGAAATTTTCTCAGTGTTGCGCTCCAGACTGAATGGCGGGAATCAAAGGCATCAGCGCATATTGGCGATATATGAAGAGGAGTTGGAGAAAGCAGCAGACGTCAGCTTGAATCCAGATTGAACGAAGCCAGGCGGACGATAGCGCAAGCTCAAGCAGTTCAGTTCCTTGTCAATCGCTGGATTCAACCGAGGCACTCGCTGCTGATGAAGATGTCGGTGGGTAGACCATTCCCACGAATCCGAATCGTCCCCAGACGGCATAGAAAAGCAGATCCGCGACTATCGTCAACATCCGAAATCCGGCGACGAAGAGGATGATTTGTGATGAACTCCCGTGCTCTACCAGCAAGAAGCCCAGAACCAGTTCGCGAGCGCCGAGACCGGCGGGCGCGAAGAGCACCAGCATTCCGGCGATATTGACGAGCGCCGCGACAGCTATCCATTCTGCCAGTGAAATCCCTGGAAACAGTCCCATGTCAGTGGCCAGAATGTACATCCCCAGGCCCGGTAGGGTGTTTGCAATGACGTAGATCGACGCCAACAGGGGCAACCATGCGAGCCGCTTGATCCAGGTGACTTTGACCATGGCACTACGTGAACAGAGCGCGTTTAGCAACACCAGGCCGAGCGCCGCCGAGAACAGCAGCAGGGGCACGACGACCTGGCGGGCCAGCGTCGGGTCGAGGGCCGAATGCAGGGCGCCAATATGGTCGGCCTGGGCCAGTACGACCAGTCCAGTGACCAGTGCACCGAAGCTCAGAAAAGCGAGTTGCTCGATCAGAACGCTGCTGGCGACCAATCCAGGGCGCATGGTCAGTTCTCTCGCGCCGACAGACTTGCCGATCAGCAGACCTGCCTTTGCCGGGAGATATCGGCCGATCCAGGCCTGTGCCTGCAGCATGAGCAGCAAGCGCAGATGTGGCCGCGCGGGATGTAGCACGCGCAAGATCAGGGACCAGCCAAGGGCCAGGACAAGAATCATCCCGAACCAGGCTGCCATTCCGCCGAGCAGGGCGGGCCAGGATGGCCAGAGCATGGAAGAGACGCCAGGCCACATGGCGAATACCGTCCAGCCTAGCGCGCCTACACACGCGATCAGATAGACAAGCGTCAGAGTGCTTCTTCGATCCCATTCCCGGCGCGGTTCACTGGCCACTGACATCGATCAGGCACTGCGTCCAGGGCAGCGGGGTCCTTACCGCGACGACCCTGCCATAGCGTGCCGCAAAACGGGTCAGAGACGACGTGCTCCAGTGCTGTAGATGACCGGGCGTGTTGCCCAATGCGGACCAATACTTTCCGCGGAGCATGTTCAACGCACACCACAAAGGTTCTCTCGGGACCGAGATGATGACCGCACGTCGTGCGACCCGGGCCAGTTCAGCCAGAGCCAGCTCGGGTTGCTCGAGGTGCTCCAGAACTTCCAGGCAATAGACCAGATCGAACGCATTGTCTGGATGCGCCAGCGCGTAGGCGGACTCCTGCAGGAATCGTCCGTTATGGTTTCTCTGCTTCGCCTCGTTGATGAGGCCCATTTCAACATCGGAACACACAAGGCCGACCTTCGGACTGAAGGCGGCGATACGGACGCCGCTGTAACCCGGACCGCAACCCACTTCCAACGCATGGTGCAACGGGTCGTCGATCGAATCAGCGAGGCTGTGCAGGCTGGAGTAGAACCGGTCGATCAAGAGCCTTCCGATTCGCCCTGTTTGCTCGTACTTGCCCGAGTACTGCTGCACGATGTCAGCCAGGTCCTGTTGGACTCGATCCACTGGAGCGCTTCGCTTCGACGCCACCTTCTGCCCCCTGCTACCCACCGCTGCCGCCTCGCGTCCAGAGCTCGCTGATGCTCTCCTGGCGGCTACTCACTCCTTGCGGTACATCAAGGCCGTGATCTGCTCCGATACCAGGCCGATCAGGAAGATGATCACCGCGGCGCTGAGGAGCAGCGCGCTCATGTTGGTGAAACGCCCCTGCGTCGCGTATGTCCAGCCATAGTAACTACAACCGAGCAGGAAGAAGGTCAGCGCTGCGGGCGCAAAAAGCTTCAGGGGTGAGTACAGCGTTGCAATCTTGAAGATGATTAGCAGAAAGCGAACGCCGTCTCTTAACGGCCGGATGTGGCTGCCCGTACCGGTGCGTTTGTGCACCTCAACCGGTACGAAGGCGATCGGATAGGCACTGCGGAAGAACGCCATCGTCAGCGTGGTCGGATAGCTGAAGCCGTTTGGCAGCAGGTGAATGAACTCGCGAAACTTCTCACTGCGGACCGCGCGGAATCCCGAGGTCAGGTCGGGGACCGGATGGCCGGTCATCCAACTGGCGAGCCGATTGTAGAAGCCATTCGCCAGGCGCCGCCCGAGGCTGGCCTGGGCCGATGCCGAGCGCGCGCCGACCGCCATCTCATAACCCTGATCAATTTGTTCGAGCAGGCGCTCGACCTCGGTCGCCGTGTGCTGGCCGTCAGCATCCATGAAGACGACCACCTCGCCTGTCGCCTCCCGACCACCACGCTTGATGGCCGCACCGTTGCCCATCGAATACGGATGTGAAATGACCCTGGCGCCGGCGTCGCGCGCCAGCTCACCTGTCCCGTCGCTGGAGCCATCGTTGACGACAATGATCTCGGCTTCGGGAAAGCGCTCTCGGAGGTCGCGCACCACGCGATCGATCGATCCAGCCTCATTCTTCGCCGGCAGAACCACAGACAGCCGATTGGCAGCCTCAGGACTGGTGCTCATCTTGAAGCCGTTTCACGAAGCCGTTCGCAGGCCATTGATCGCCCTCAATTCCGCGCTGGCGCGCCGTTGGCAACATGGTACGATAAGTCGTTGCGACAGGGCCGGGCGGCATGAGCTCAACGAGCAAGAATCTGGCGGGTCTGAGTGGGGTGGCGCGGCGGTTGGTCCTGGAAGGTGACCTGCCGGAAGAGGACGCCCGTAAAGCCGTGGAGTCCTCTGCCAAGCAGCGAATGTCCATCATCACTTATCTGGTTGAGCACGCGCTGGCCAAGCCTTCGTCGATCGCGCGGGCGGCGTCGCTCGAGTTCGGGGTGCCGATATTTGATCCCTCCGGGCTGGACTTTTCCCAGCTGCCGGCGCGGTTGGTCGATGAGCGTCTGATCGAGAAGCATCGCGCATTGCCGATGTTCAAGCGCGGCAACCGGCTGTTTGTCGGGTTGACCGACCCGACCAACGACCGCGCACTGGAGGAAATCAAGTTTCAGTCCAAGATGTTGGTCGAGCCGATTCTGGTCGATGAGGATGCGCTGACGCGCGCGCTCGAACAGATGCAGGCGCAGGCGAGTACCGATATCCAGGGGATGGATGACGCCGAGGGTCTTGAAGACCTGGAACTCGGCGATGTGTCCGAGGAAGGCGATGCGACCGGGGTCGACGCCTCAGGGACCGACGACACGCCGGTGGTGCGATTCGTCAACAAGGTGCTGGTCGACGCGATCAAGCGCGGTGCTTCGGATGTGCATTTCGAACCGTACGAGAACAACTTCCGGGTGCGCTTCCGGATGGACGGCATCCTGCGCGCAGTCGCAGGTCCACCGGTCAAGCTGAGCGCACGCATTTCCAGCCGATTGAAGGTCATGTCGGGGTTGGATATCGCCGAGCGTCGCGTTCCGCAGGATGGTCGGATCAAGCTGAACCTGTCCAAGACCAAGTCGATGGACTTTCGAGTAAGCACCTGCCCGACCTTGTTCGGCGAAAAGATCGTCCTGCGTATCCTCGATGGCTCGGCGGCCAAGATGGGCATCGACAAGCTTGGCTACGAGGACGATCAGAAGAAACTTTTTCTCGACGCCATCGACAAACCCTATGGCATGGTCCTGGTCACCGGCCCGACCGGCTCCGGCAAGACCGTGTCGCTGTACACGGCGCTGAACATTCTGAATACGGAGAGTCGCAACATCTCCACTGTCGAGGATCCGGTCGAAATACGCGTCGCAGGCATCAATCAGGTCCAGCAGAACGCCAAGCGCGGCATGACTTTTGCTGCCGCGTTGCGCTCCTTCCTGCGACAGGATCCGGACGTGATCATGGTGGGCGAGATTCGCGACCTTGAAACTGCCGAGATCGCGATCAAGGCGGCCCAGACCGGCCACATGGTGCTCTCCACGCTGCACACCAATGATGCGCCGCAAACCGTCGCTCGCCTGATGAACATGGGCATCGCGCCCTACAACATCATCTCCTCGGTGACCTTGGTCATCGCTCAGCGCTTGGCGCGCCGCCTGCACGACTGCAAGGAAGCGCTGGTGCTGCCGAAAGAGGCGTTGCTGGCCGAGGGCTTTTCCGAGGACGAAGTGGCCGGTCTGATCCTGATGCAGGCCAAGGGATGCAGCAGTTGCAACGATGGTTACAAGGGCCGCCTGGGCATCTATCAGGTCATGCCGCTGACCGACGCGATCTCGACGATCATCCTGTCCGGCGGCAACGCGATGCAGATCGCAGAACAGGCCAGAATGGACGGGATCAACGACTTGCGAGCTTCGGCACTGCTGAAGGCCAGAAATGGTGTTACAAGTCTTGCCGAGATCAACCGCGTGACCAAGGACTAGAGTCAGGAATCGAAAGCCATGGCGACCAAAGCAGCCAGCAGTGTGTCCAGTACATCCCTGCTCACCTT
>JBGTIE010000815.1:0-2382 GCA_041745855.1 Lysobacterales bacterium
TTGCTGGATTCCCACGATGAGCGGCTCGCGCTCTACTCCCGGCCGTCGGCGGCCTTTGCGTACCGGACTGGATCCGGCTGATGGCAATGACCGGGTGCCTTCCCGGACCACCTTGCTCAATCTGCTCAATCAGGAGAAGCAGCTGCTCAAGCCCGAGCAGATCGCCGACCTGATGCAACTGGACAAGGCCACCCAACTCGACGAGCTGCGTGCCCGGCTGGAGCGGATGGAGGCCGATGGCGAGGTCATCTGCAATCGTCGCGGCGGTTATGGCCTGGCCGACAAGCTCGACCTGATCGCCGGCACGGTGCTCGCCAACGCCGATGGCTTCGGCTTCCTGCGGCCGGACGAGGAGGGCGAGGACCTGTATCTGTCGCCCTACGAGATGCGCAAGGTTCTGCATGGTGACCGCGTGCTGGGCAGCGTCGTGCGGCGCGATCGGCGCGGCCGCATGGAAGGGGCGATCGTATCGATCATTTCGCGCCGCTCACCGCGGCTGGTCGGTCGCTTCCTGCAGGAATCGGGCTTTGATCTGGTCGTCCCGGACGATCGCCGACTGCATCAGGACGTGATCGTGCCGAAGGGCGACAGCGGCGGCGCCAATCCGGGCGACATCGTCGTATGTGAGATCGTCGAGCCACCGTCGGTGCATCGACAGCCGGTTGGCCGGGTGCTGCGCGTGCTTGGGGACGCGATCGGGCCGCGGATGGCGGTGGAACTGGCGATCGAGACCCATGGCATTCCCACCGAGTGGCCGGAAGGCCTGCTCGAATCGACCGCGGCACTGCCGACCGAGGTGTCCGCGGCCGACCGCAAGGGCAGGGTGGATCTGCGCGACACGCCGCTGGTGACCATCGACGGCGAGGACGCGCGCGACTTCGACGACGCAGTCTGGTGCGAGCCGAAGGGTTCGGGCTACCGACTGCTGGTAGCGATCGCGGATGTCTCGCACTACGTCCAGCCAGGCACGTTGCTCGACGAGGAAGCCAGGCTCCGCGGCACCTCGGTCTATTTTCCGCAGCGGGTGGTGCCGATGCTGCCGGAGGCGCTGAGCAACGAGCTGTGTTCGCTCAAGCCGCAGGTCGAGCGACTGGCGATGGTCGCCGAGCTGAGCATCGACCACAGCGGCAAGACCGTGCGCAGCAAGTTCTACCGGGCGGTGATCCGCTCGGCGGCACGGCTGACCTATCAGCAGGTCTGGGACGCAATCGGCAAGGATGCGTCGGCACAGGCCGAATCAGTGCGCCAGCGGCTGGCGCCGGTGCTGCCGCAGTTGCAGAACCTGTATGCGCTGTACCAGTTGCTGGCGGTGGCCCGACGTGGCCGCGGTGCGCTGGATTTCGGCGAGAACGAAGTCAAGATCAACTTCGCAGAGGATGGCGGGATCGATCACATCGCACCCTATCAGCGCAACGACGCGCACAAGCTGATCGAGGAGTGCATGATCGCGGCCAATGTCGCCGCGGCGCGCTATCTGCTGCGACACAAGATGCCGGCGCTGTATCGGGTCCATCCAGCGCCGCCGGCGCGCAAGCTGGAAGATTTGAGCGAGAGTCTGGCCGATCTGGGCTTGCGCCTGCCGGACGTGGAGGAGGTCACGCCCTCGCTGATCGCCGATTTGCTGCGGCGGGCGAAGAAGCGCGAGGATGCCTCGTTGATCGAGGCAATGGTGCTGCGGGCGCAGGCACTGGCGGTCTATCAGCCCGACAACGGCGGTCATTTCGGTCTCGCGCTGGAAGCCTATGCCCATTTCACCTCGCCGATCCGGCGCTATGCCGATCTGAACGTGCATCGCGCGATCGGCTGGATCCTGGACGGCCACAAGGCCGCCGATGCGCCCTGGCGCGGTGGCATCATCGAGGCGCTGGGACGGGATTGCTCGATGGCCGACCGGCGCGCCGAAGATGCCAGTCGCGACGCCATCGACCGGCTCAAGCTGCAATGGATCTCGCAGCACGTGGGCAGTCAGTTCGATGGTCGTGTCACCGGGATCGCCTCCTTTGGCGCCTTTGTCGAACTCGACGACAGCAAGGTCAGCGGCATGGTCCATGTGACCCAGCTGCCAAACGACTACTACCACTTCGACCCGGTCCGCCACGCGCTCAGCGGCGAGCGCACCGGCCTGACCCTGCAACTGGCCGACAAGGTGCGGATCCAGGTGCTGCGGGTGGACGAGGCCGAGCGCAAGATCGACTTCAAGCTGGTCTCCGGCGGCACTGAGGGTACGCCGAAGAAGCGACCACCGCGGCCGCGCAGCGAGGGTTCCGGCCGTGATCAGGGCAAGAAGTCCGGCACCGGGAAGTCAGGCCGCCGACGGTGAGCAACGAGATCTGGCTGGTCGGCACCCATGCGGTGGAGACCGCGCTGGAGCGGCATGCCGAG
>JBGTIE010000816.1:0-6515 GCA_041745855.1 Lysobacterales bacterium
GCCCGCGAGGGCACTCCGGTGCGCTCGGTCGGACACGGCCGGGTCGCCTTTGCCGACTGGCTGCGTGGCCACGGCCTGCTGATCATTGTTGATCATGGCGAAGGCTTCATGAGCCTGTATGCACACTGCGAGACCCTGACCAGAACAGAAGGTGACTGGGTGGACACAGGCGATCAGATCGCGACCGTCGGACGCTCCGGCGGCGCCAGCGAGGCCGCCCTCCATTTCGAGTTGCGCCGCGGCCGGGAGGCAATCGATCCGACGCCGTGGTTGACCCGACGATGATTCTGACTGGCCTTGGCCTGGTGCTGGCTGCCGCGTTGCAGCCGGCCCAGCCAACGTGGCGCTACGACATTGCTCTGGATCCGCAGCGGGAGTCGCTGCGCGTACAGGTGTGCGCGCCCGCCGGGACCCCTCTGCGACTGCAGGCGCTCGACGATGCCGCACTCGTTGGATTGATCGAACCGGGTCGTGATGGCTGGACCCTCGATCGCCAGCGGCGACAGTTGTCGCAGGCGGGTGAAGCAGGCTGCGCGGCCTACCGGGTGGCGTTGGGCGAGTTGGCTGATCGGCGCCGAATGGGCCATGGCTATCGCGTAGGTGCCGACTTGTTGAGCTGGACCGATGCCTGGCTCTGGTGGCCCCAGCCCCGGCGGGCCTTGATCAGCGTAAACGTTGAACTGCCGCAAGGCTGGCACTTCAGTACGCCGTGGCCGCAGCCCGATGTCAGTCAGACCCGCTACGCGCTTGGTGGGTGGCCACGCCACTGGCCGGGCCTGGTCGCCTTTGGTCGCTTCGATCAGCGCCTGCTGGGAGCGGCCGACACTCGCCTCAAGCTGGCGATTCTGGGCGATCTGGACCAGTCCAGGCGCGATCAACTGGCCGCCTGGGTCGAGCATCTGGGCGGCTTGCTGGATCCGGTAGGCGGGCTCCCGCTGCCGCAGACGCAGGTGCTGGTGGTACCGATCGGGCGCTCCGGTGGGCCGGTGCCGTGGGCGCAGGTGTACCGTGCCGGGTATGGAGGGGTGCACTTCTTCGTCAATGCCGAGCAGTCGCCGGAGGCCTTCAAGGCCGACTGGACCGGCGCGCACGAGTTCAGCCATCTGCTCCATCCCTATCTGGGCAATAGTGGCCGCTGGATGGCCGAAGGTCTGGCCTCGTACTACCAGAACGTGCTGCGCGGTCGTAGCGGGCAGCTCAGCGAGGAGGAGGTCTGGCAGAAGCTGCTGGCCGGTTTCGAACGCGGACGGCGCGACCGCTCGGCCGGCAAGACGCTGGCTTTAGTGGCCCAGCGCATGCGCAGCGAGCGCGCCCACATGCGGGTGTACTGGTCCGGCGCCGCCTGGTGGCTACGGCGGGATGTGGAACTGCGCCAGCTAAGTCACGGCGCGCTTAGCCTGGATCGCCTGCTGGCCCGTTTCGCCGCCCGCCATCTACCGGCCCAGCGACGCTGGACAGCGGAGGAATTCGCGGCCGCGTTGGACGAACTGGCCGGCACCGAGCTGTTTGCACCCGCCGTCGCGCAAGCCGAGCGCGAAGCCGAATTTCCCGATATCAGCGATCTGCAGACCTTGCTCGGCTTGTCGACGGACGCCTCTGGTCGTCTGATCAAGCTCGATCAAGGCGCCGAACTGGCCGGGATCCGGCGCCAGATCGCGGGTCCGACAAGGCGCACGTTGGCCGGAGATTCAAGGCGGAGGCCGACACCGGACTGAGGCGCTAGACGCAGCGCGTTCCGCGCCGAGCGGCAGTGACGTAGCCCTGCATTTGCAGGAGACAGGCTGCTGGCGAAGCTCTTGACCTTAGCTCTGGCTCTAGCTCTTGCATTTGTAGGAGCCAGCCTGCTGGCGAAGCTCTTGCTCTGCTCTAGCTTGCGCTCTCGCTCTCGCTCTTTCTCCCATCACACCCAAAAGCAACTCGCCGCCAGGTCGCCGCACTCCAAAAAGGGGCCGCAGACGTCACACAGGAGTGCGCTGGCCTGACAGCGCTTTGCTTCTACGCTCTTGACCTGGGGTTCGCCTCGATAACGACGCGGCCGCCGGCGCGAAAGGGCCCAGCGCGAAGATCCCGGCCGTACGCGCGCCGGGACCGCGCTACTTCCACACGGGAGGCTTGCGCTCCGGAAAAGGGGCCCTGGCGATGCGCTTCGCTGAGCTTACCGACATCCTACGCGTCCAGCCGCAGCTCTTCAGGGCCCTGCTCTCACTGGCTACTGGAACTGGCCACTGGAACTGCTCTTCTGACCCCTCAGCTCTCAGCCCTCAGCCCTGCTCCTACGTCGCCCTCAGCCCTGCTCTTCCGTCGCCCTCAGCCCTGCTCCTACCCCAAATCAAACTTGATGCCCTGGGCCAGCGGCAGCGAGTCGGACCAGTTGATCGTATTGGTCTGGCGGCGCATGTAGACCTTCCAGGCATCCGAGCCGGATTCACGGCCACCGCCGGTTTCCTTCTCGCCGCCAAAGGCACCGCCGATCTCGGCGCCGGAGGTGCCGATGTTGACGTTGGCGATGCCGCAGTCCGAACCGCTGGCCGACAGGAAGCGCTCGGCACTGCGCAGGCTGTCGGTGAAGATCGCGCTGGACAGGCCCTGCGGCACGGCGTTCTGGATCTCGATCGCCTCGTCCAGGTCCTTGAAGGGCAGCACGTAGAGGATCGGGGCGAAGGTCTCGGTGTGGACCACCGTGTGGTCGTGCGGCAGGCCGGTGACGATGGTCGGTTGGACGAAATTGCCATCCCGACCGGCCAATGCCTCACCGCCACAGACGATCGTGCCACCTGCACTACGGGCGCGTTCGATCGCGGCCACAAAGCGGTCGACCGAGCTGCGGTCGATCAGCGGGCCCATCAACGTGGCCGGGTCGGTCGGATCGCCGATGCGCGATTCGATCTGCCGATAGGCACCGGCGAGTTTGGAGACGACGTCGTCGAGGATGGATTCGTGCACGATCAGCCGGCGGGTGCTGGTGCAGCGCTGACCGGCGGTTCCGACCGCGCCGAAGACGATCGCCGGGATCGCCAGTTTCAGGTCGGCGCTCTGGTCGAGGATGATCGCGTTGTTGCCGCCCAGTTCCAGCAAGGAACGGCCCATTCGCGCAGCGACCCGCTCGCCGACCATGCGGCCGACCTGGGTCGAACCGGTGAAGCTGATCAGCGGGATGCGGTGATCGTCGACGAAGCGCTGCGCCAGCTCGTTGTTGGCGTCGTTGATCAGGAAGAACAGGTCCGGGAAGCCGGCGTCGCGCAGGGCCTCGTTGCAGATCTTCATCGAGGCGACCGCGGTCAGCGGGGTCTTCGGCGACGGCTTCCAGATGCAGATGTCACCACAGACCGCGGCGATGAAGGCATTCCAGCTCCACACTGCGACCGGGAAGTTGAAGGCCGAGATGATGCCGACCAGGCCGATCGGGTGCCACTGTTCGTACATCCGGTGACCGGGGCGCTCGGAGTGCATGGTCAGGCCGTACAGCTGGCGCGACAGGCCGACAGCGAAGTCGGCGATGTCGATCATTTCCTGCACCTCGCCGTCGCCTTCGGGCTTGATCTTGCCCATTTCGGCCGCGACCAGCGTCCCGAGCGCGTCCTTGTGCTTGCGCAGCGCATCGGCGCACAGGCGGATCGCCTCACCACGACGCGGCGCCGGCGTCATGCGCCATACCTTGTAGGCGGCCTGGGCGCGCTGGATGATGGTTTCGTAGTCGCCGTCGGTGGTCGAATAGACCGTGCCCAGAACGGCGCCGGTGGCCGGGCTGTCCGACACGATGGCGGCGCCGCGCTGGCTGCTCCATTCACCCTGGCCCAGATAGGTGCCGGATTCCTCGCTGCGCAAGCCCAGTGGGGTCAAAATGTCCATGTAGTGCTCCTGATTTTGAGTGATTTGTAATGATGGCGCCGCACCAGGCGCAATGCCCTGGCGGCGTCGATGCAGTGTCTGGCCCGGATGCGGGTGCCGAATGAGGCCGATGGCGTCCCGGACAGGAGTCGAACCTGTGACCTGCGCCTTAGGAGGGCGCCGCTCTATCCAGCTGAGCTACCGGGACCGCGTCGATGGGCGCGGATTCTAACGCGGGAGCGAGGGGAAGTCCCGTGGAGCGAGTCCCAGTAGCCAGTTCCAGTGGCCAGTGAGAGCAAGGGCGTAAAGCAAGAGCAGTCGGGAGTCGGGAGTTGGGAGTGCGCAGGGTGGAAAGGTTTGCCGTCGGGAGGGCCGCCGCAGCTTGGCTCTTCACTGGCTACTGGAACTGGCCACTGGAACTGCTCTACTGGCATCATCCCCCCATGAATCCCCAACTCAACACACTGGCCTACGGCCATGGCGTCGCTTTGGCTTTCGCGCTGGCTTGCTCGATGGCCGCGCAGGCTGCCGATTCAGCTGACTCTTCCACCGCGCACGGCGCGAGTTGGAACGGGCCTTACCCCTGGAATTACAGCGGGACGCTTGAGCGGGAAGCGCGGCCGGCGCGGATAGCCGGTGCTTGTCCGGCCACGCCAGCTGTGCCGCGGGTGCTGATCGCTGGCGACAGCTGGGCTCAGTTCATGTGGGATGACGACACCCATAATCAGATCTTCGACCGCTTCGGCCATGCCGACAAGCTGGCGGTCAGCCGCTCGTTGGGCAGCAATCCTGGTCCCGGCCACAACGGACCGGAGTATGCGATCTCCGGCAGCGAAGCACGCGAGTGGGTCAATAGCGCGAGCTATCCGTGGATTGCCAATGTGGTCAATGAGTTGCAGGCGCTGCCGACGATCGACACGGTGGTGTTGAGCCTCGGCGGCAATGATGTGCTGGCCGGGCGCTCGGGGGGCGGCTGGTACAAGGACATGGATCTGGATGTGGCCGGCTCGGAAGCCGCGTTGTTCGCGCGCATCCTGGCCGATAGCGACAGCATCGCGCAGAGCTTCCAGGCGGTGCGGCCCGAACTCGATGTTCTGGTCTCCAGCTACGAATACCCGAACTTCAACGTCTCGGCGCTGTGGTGTTTCATCTATGCCTGCCCGAAGCGGCGCGACCTCAGTCGCGACCCAGTCAATGATCTGGTCACCGACGCCCAGATCAACGCGATGACGGTCGATGTGGAAGGCACCCGGATCGACTGGACCAACGCCGATCCGCGGCTGCTGTTCGATCACGCGGTCGGCGAAATGCACCACTACTACGGCGATGGCGTGGCCGCGCCCGGCCTGCTGCCACGTCCGGGGCAAATGGCGCCGGACTATCTGCCTTTCCCGGCCGGTCAACCGAACCGGCCGAGCCTGCGTGAGAACTTCCGCACCAACTCCGGCATCTCGGCCGACCCGATCCACCTCGACCAAGAGGGCTATCTGTACAAGGTCGCGGTGCAGGCCGAGACGCATTTCTTCCCCCGCTTTCGCGGCGAGGTCACGCTGAGCCTGTCCTCGCAGGGCGGGGCCTCCGACGGCTGGACCGACGGTGTCCAGACTGGTACCAACGCGATCATCGTCGGCGACGACGGCAGTCGCCTGGTTCACGGCATCGTGTCCTTTGATACCAGTGCGATTCCGGCCGATGCAGTGATCGAATCGGCCACGCTGTATTTGCTGCAGGACGGCCGAAGCGGCAACAACCCCTTTACCAGTGACGCCCTCGGTGCGCCGCGGCTGGATGTGGCCCGCGGCGGCTTCGGCGCGCCCGAAGTGGAGCCCGGGGACGCCACCGCGGCGGCTGACGCCAGCGATGTAGGCTGCTTTGTCGGTTCGGTCGTCAACGAGTTCGATGCGCTGCGCATCGATGTAGGCCCCGCCGGCCGAGCCGCGATCGAAGGCAGCGAGCTGACCCAGTTCCGGCTCAGCTTCGATACGGTCAATGCCGGGATCGACAACGTCCGCTTCAAGGACGGCGATACGGTACTACCGGCGCAAGCGGATCTGCGCACCACGGTCGACGAAGTGCAGCAACTGCAGCCCGACGGAACCACCCCGATCCGCCAGATCTTCGGCACGGCCCTGACCCACCGCGGACTGGCCGAAGCAATCGGCAGTGCCAGGCCTTTGCTCGATGTCCGTTATCGCAGCGACTCCGTGTTCGAGGACGGGTTTGAGTGACTCAGGCAGAGGGCCCAGGGCTCAGGGCCCAGTAGCTGAAGCGATCTTGAGGCCAGTTCGATGCCAATCGGCAGGAAGTAGCGCGGTCCCGGCGCGCGTGGTGCATCGATCTTCGCCCGAATTCGGTTCGCGCCGGCGGCCGCGAGGGGTGCGACATGGCCAGTCGGACCAAGAGCGCCGGCCGCCTCGCGCATTGTGGATAAGGGCGGAAATCGGACGGTGCGGGCGCGAGGAGCCGGCCTACGTTGCTCGCGATTTCGCGCAGTCTCGCTTCTTCAAGGTTGGGCATTCCGCCAACTGTTGCGCGGTTCCGGCGCGCGCCTTGAGCCACGGGTTTCGCCGCACTCCGTACCGCGCCGGCGGCCGCGAGGGGTGCGACATGGCCAGTCGGACCAAGAGCGCCGGCCGCCTCGCGCATTGTGGACAAGGGCGGAAATCGGACCGTGCGGGCGCGAGGAG
>JBGTIE010000817.1:0-3917 GCA_041745855.1 Lysobacterales bacterium
GCCGCCAGGTTGATCGCGGGTTTCAGCGGCTGCGCACGGTCGCCTCGTTCATCCCGGAGCAAGAGCGCCGCTGAACCCGATCGGATGTGGCTGTGCGTCGTTCTCCCGAGTCTCAACGCCGATCGGGTACAACGGCCTACAAGGGCCTCGCTGACCGACGCCAGCCGCTCGCGCATGTTGGCGATCTTGCCGTCCTGCGCCAGCCACGTCTGGATGCGCATTGCCTGCGCCGCCTCGGTCATCTTCGCTTTGGGGAATAGTCGGTTCCAGCGTTCGGCGACCTGGGAGAGCCAAGAGCGGCAGCAAGCTGCCAACAGCGAGAGCGGTAGCAAGCTACCGCACTCCATATTTGCTCATCGCCCACCGACGACGGCCTCCAGCAAGAGCGCCGCTGAACCCGATCGGAAGGGGCTGTGCGTCGTTTGTCCGGGCACCGCGCCGATCGGATACAACGGCCTACAAGGGACGCGATCGTTTGATCAGGGCGGTAGCCGGAAGGTTTGTGGATTTCCCCTCCCAGCGAAGAACTCTAGCCCTTTTGTGGATTTCCCCTCACAGCGAAGAACTGTAGCCCTTTGGTCCGATGCTGGAAAAGCATCCAAAGCGGTGCGGAGCGCCGCAGTCTAAAGGGAAGAGCGCCGGCCGCCTCGCGCTGGCTGTTTCGGGGCGAAAACCGTAGCTGCGCGGGCGCGAGGGACCGGCCTACACTGGCTGGGCCCTTTGCTGGGTGTGATTCAAATTGGTGCACAAGCCGCTCCCGTCAACGCCGAGTTCTCTGCCACGAACACTGCTCGGGGTCGGGGTCGGGGTCGGGGTCGGAATCGGTATCGATCCGTTGCCCTGACGTATCCGGCTGCCTCCTCGTGAGTCGTTTCGCCACGCCGTTGTTCTTGATGATTTTTCTGGTACATCTCAAGTCGAAAGCAGGGCCGAAGCTCATGCCGTCGTCTTCGATTCCGATTCCGATTCCGATTCCGTACCCCGACTCCCTGCTTCGCATCGCTGCATCAGTTTGAATCGCACCCCCCTCAGCTTGCCCTGACCCCTCGGCCCGGCTCATGAGCTATCTTCAAGCTCTTCCCCACTCGCAAGGTCGCCCGCCATGCGCCCACCAATCTGCATCCTCGTCCTCCTGCTCTCCGCCCAGCCCGCGCTTGCCCAGGTGCCGGACTACTCGTCGCTGGAGCTGCAGGCGCGCACGAACCTGCCGGTCAATGGGCCGAGCTTCAATCTGCCGAGCGGGTCGTCGTTCAACAGCATCACGGTGTCCATCAACGACGAGGCGGAAGTCGCCTTCAAGGTGCAGATCCTGCCGGGCACGAATGCGGCCGGGATCTGGTTTGGTGGCGCCGGGATTGGCGGAATAGTCTGCGAGAGCGAGAACCTGGAGGACGTCTTCGTCACCGACGTCAGCCTGAACAACACGCCGAACTTGGTTTTCGGCCAGGTCTTCGGCAACAACAACGGCCTGTATGTCTGTGATCCGGCCATTCCGGCCAGCACGCTGGTGACCGCGTTGCCCTTGGGCACGACCTCGTGGGGCTCACCGCAGTTGCAGGACAACGGCAGCATCGGCTATCGCGCGTCCTTCAGCAGCGGTCGGGCCTGGGTGGCCTTTGCCGCCGGCAATGCCACGATCTACGCCGCTGAGGCCGCGATCCAGCCCGGGACTGGCATCGGCTTCCTGTTTACACCGGCCTACGGCAGCACTGCCAGGATCGCCGGCAAGGTGCAGGTGTTGGCGGATGGTCCGACCCCGCAGCACGACCAGATCCAGCTCAATGACGGTGCCGGTTCGGTCACCTCGCTCGCCACCACGCGCAACGCCGACCCGGGCTCGCCCTTCAACGGCTTCGATAATTCGGTCGGGATCAACGGTTTCGATCAGGTGGCCTTTATCTCCAGCCTGTTTGGCGGTGGCCGCGGGGTGTACCGGGTCCAGACCGGCCAGGCGCCGGTCGAGATGGCGCGCACTGGGGTTGATGGGCTGGTCGAGATCGAGTTCTTTGCGCCCGCGATCAACGACAGCGGTCTGGTGGTCTTCCGCGGTCGCGACGCCAACGGCCAGGCGATCTTCGTCAGTGATGGCAGCACGCTGCAGAAGGTCGTCAGCCAGGGCGACACCGTGCCGTCCGATCTGGGCCCGGCGACGATCGGCCAGCACGATGCCAGTCCGGTCTTCGGCGGTGGCGTGGTGATCAACAACAACGGCGACGTAGCCTTCACCGCCGGCCTCCACCCGCCCGGCAACAACCAGATCGAGTGGGGCAGCGGGGTGTTTGTGGCTTATGCGAGTGCGGACAAGATCTTTAGCGATGATTTTGAGTGAGGTTTGGAGCGTAGGGCCCAGGGCCCAGGGCTCAGGGCCCAGAAAGAGCGGCTGGTCGCGGCGCTCTGCTCTTCTGGGCCCTGGGCCCTATGCCCTGGGCCCTGGCCCCTACTCAGGGCCCAGGGCTCAGGGCCCAGAAAAAGCGGCTGGTCGGGCGCTCTGCTCTTCTGGGCCCTGGGCCCTATGCCCTGGGCCCTGCTCTTAGTCCTGCTCCGCCGCCGCCTGCCGCCCCTGTTCCCGAATCAGCGCTTGCTGGCGGGCGTCGACGATGGATTCCATCACGGCGCCGACGTCGGCACGGTGTACGTCGAAGACGAATTTGCCGGTCAGTTCGGACTCCGGGTGCAGTTCGGCGTGCTCGTAGAGTGACCAGATTTCCTCACCATAGTGGGTGTGGGCCAGTTCGGGGGCGAAAACGGCGAGGCAGTCGCGCAGGTTGTGGACGTCGCGCAGCAGCATCTGGCGGGCGTTGTTGTTACCGCTGGCGCTGACGACCTGCGGCAGGTCGATGATCACCGGGCCTTCGGTGCCGACCAGCACGTTGTAGGCCGACAGGTCGCCGTGGATCAGGCCCAGGCAGAGCATCCGCACGACGTCGCGGATCAGTTCGGCATGGTATTCGCGCGCTTTCTCGGCGCTCAGTTCCACCTCGCCCAGCCGTGGCGCGACCTCACCGTGCTCGTCGGTGACCAGTTGCATCAGCAGCACACCGTTGTAGTAGCCATAAGGCTTGGGCACGCGCACGCCGACGGCGGAAAACTGATACAGGGCATCGACTTCGGCGTTCTTCCAGGCATCTTCCAGCTCGCGCTTGCCGAACTTGCTCGCCTTGCCGATCGCCCTGGCCTGGCGGCCGCCGCGGGCCTTGCGGCCTTCCTGATAGACCACTCTGGCCTGGAAGCTGCGCTGCGCCATGTCCTTGTAGACCTTCGCGCAGCGCACGTCCTCGCCACAGGCAACCATGTAGACCGCGGCCTCCTTGCCGCTCTTGAGCGGGCGCAGGACGGCATCGATGATGCCTTCGTCGATCAGTGGCTGCAGTCCGTTTGGGATTTTCATGGGCGGTGGTTCGGGCTACTCATGGGGCGTGCTGGATCTCCGGCTCGCAGGTCGAGTGGAGCCTATTGTCCTTCAGTTGGGGCCGAAGTAGCGAAAACCCACCTCGGCCGAATGCAGCCAGTCCTGTGGCAACAGTTCCGGCAGTACCAGACCGAGCAGGGCATGGACGATAATCAACGGCAGCCAGGCCTGGTAGCGGCGGAAGTGCCCGATCCACCACAGCGCGGCGAACAGGCACAGCACCATCAGTTCGAAGTTGGGCAGATGCAGCAGGGCGAAGGCGCTGGCGGCGGGTAGCCGGGCGAGCAGATCAGGGCGACTCGGGTTCAGCTGTGGGGCCAGGACACGCTGCAGCAGCCACTGCTGGGCGGCAGCCCAGACGATGTAGCGCAGCAGGTCGTCGGCTGCCGGTAAGCCCAGGCGGGGTGGTCCGAAGGCAAGACCCGCGGCCGCGGCCAGCAGGCAGATCACGGCCGCTGCAATCAGTACCGGGCGCCAGGCGGCGGCGTCGCCGGTCCATTTCCGCCAG
>JBGTIE010000818.1:0-2091 GCA_041745855.1 Lysobacterales bacterium
GCGATGTCGGCGATGCTGTACTGAGCGCCAGCCATGAACTCGTTGTTGGCCAGATGGCTGTCCAGCACGTCCAGCTGGCGCTTGGCTTCCATCGCATAGCGGTCGATCGGGTACTCGATCTTGAATGGCGCGTAGGCGTAGAAATGGCCGAAGCCGCCACCCAGGAAGGGCGCACTGCCCATCTGCCAGAACAACCAGTTCAGGCACTCGGTGCGCGCCGCCGGTTCGGCCGGCAACAGAGCGCCGAATTTCTCCGCCAGGTACAGCAGGATGGACCCGGATTCAAATACCCTCGTCGAAGTGGCGGTCGAGTGGTCCACCAGCGCCGGAATCTTCGAGTTAGGGTTGATCGCTACGAAGCCGCTGCCGAACTGCTCACCGTCGGAGATCTGGATCGGCCAGGCGTCGTACTCGGCGCCGCTGTGGCCGGCTTCGAGCAACTCTTCAAGCATCAGCGTGACCTTGACGCCGTTGGGCGTGGCCAATGAATAGAGCTGCAGCGGATGCCGTCCGACCGGCAACTCCTTGTCGTATCGCGCGCCTGCGGTCGGCCGGTTGATGCTGGCGAACTTGCCGCCGTTGTTGCCGTCCTTATTCCAGCTCCAGATCGTCGGCGGCTGGTAGCTGTGATCGTCGTTCATCGTGGCAGTCCAGGTCTGAAGGCCGGTTGCATTAGAAGCTGCGCGCAGTATAGGGACGCGAGGTTTGCCCGATGTGAGCGGGCTTTCCTGAGGGTGCGAATCAAAAGAGCGAAGTGCTGTAGAGCTGATTGACCACAAAGGACACGAAGGACACGAAGGAGAGCAGAGCGAAGAGCCTCGTCGTTGACTAGCTCAACACGGCCAGCACGCTTGGGGTTGCGGCTGTATCTCGCGAGGCGTTCATGCTTAAACGCTCTTCCTTTGTGTCCTTTGTGTCCTTTGTGGTCAACCCGCTCTTTTCGCTTTTGTGTCCAACCAAGCCGTATCACCTGACTCGCATCCTTGTCCCGGACCCTCGCTGCGCGATTTTCGTTGTTCAGTGGGTATGATCTATGCGCTGGAACACACAGCCAGGACCGATGCCCGAACTGCAATCGAAGATCGCCATCATCGCCGGTGCCAGTCGCGGCATCGGTGCCGCTTGTGCGCGCGAACTGGCTCGGCAGGGCGCCGCCGTGGTGCTGGCCGCCCGCGACGCTGATGGAATCGAGACGATCGCCGCCGAGATCAACGCCGCGGGCGGCCAGGCGCTGGCTGTGGTCGTCGATGTCGCGGTACATGCCGAGGTCGCGCGGCTGGTCGAGCGCACACTGCAGCACTATGGGGGCGTCGACATCCTGATCAACAACGCAGGGGTCATCAAACCGATAGCGCGGCTGGCCGAGTCCGATCCGCAAGGATGGTCGGATGCGGTCGACATCAATCTCAAGGGTGTCTACTACGGTGTACATGCGGTGCTGCCGACGATGCTGCGGCAGGGCAAGGGGATCATCGTCAACCTGAGTTCGGGCGCCGCGACCCATGCGCTGGAAGGCTGGAGCCACTATTGCGCAGCCAAGGCAGCGGTGCTGGCGCTGACCCGCTGTACTCACGCCGAGTACGCCGCTCAAGATGTTCGGGTGTTTGGCCTGAGTCCGGGAACGGTGGCCACCGACATGCAGGTGCAGATCCGCAGTTCCGGCGTCAACCCGGTCAGCCGGCTCGATCCGAGCAGCCACATCCCACCCGAATGGGTCGCCCAGGCACTCGCCTGGTTATGCACCGAAGCCGCCGCCGATCTGGCCGGCGACGACATCTCCCTGCGCGACGCCCGCATCCGCAAGCGAATGGGGCTGCCGCTGGGCTGAATCGGGCACGTCCGGGGAGGAAACGGCCTTGCGCTGCGATCTTCACGCCGCCCTGGCCTTGGCCCGCCGCCAAACGTAGCGCGGTTCCGGCGCGCGTCTATTGCCCCGATTTTCAGCGCGCACCACACCGCGCCGGCGGCCGCGACGGCTTGCGATATGGCCTGTCGGGCCAAGAGCGCCGGCCGCCTCGCGCATTGTGGATCGCGGCGTGAATCGGACCGTGCGGGCGCGAGGAACCGACCTTGCCCTTCTGGGCCCTGGGC
>JBGTIE010000819.1:0-13326 GCA_041745855.1 Lysobacterales bacterium
GACGACTTCCGCGCCGGTCTGCCGCCGCCGCAGCAGAGCGCGCTGGATCTGGCGCTCGAAGCCCTTGCCAATGAGGGGGCTCAGGACTATCGCTGGCGTCGCAGCGCCCGCGCCGACCTGCATCTGTGCGCTCGCTCGCGCCGCGGCGAGCCGATCGAAGCCGTCGCCGCCGAACTCGGTCAGGCCGTGCTGTTCCGCCGGGGTGTGGGCCAGTACCTGAACGATCCGGAGACCCCGGACGCGCTGCGCGAACGCTGCAGCACGCTGGTGACCCGTTGCTACGTGCCGTCGCAGACGAGCATCGACAGCTGCGTGCACCAGAGCCAGACCTGCAGTACCGTGCCACCATGGACCGAGGCCGAAGCCTGCTGCCCGCAGGCCTGCAAGGACATCTACGCCTCCCGCCGGGGTGGCGGCGAAGAGCCGCTGAAGGCCTTCCTGGCCGCCTTGCATGAGGCACCGGGCTGCATCCCGGGGACGTCGCTCGTGCGCTGAAGTCAGCGTGATGCAGGACTGAAGAGCTGAAGAGCGGATTGACCACGAAGGACACGAAGGACACGAAGGAGAGCAAAAAGCGGAAGAGACTCTGGCAGCGAGCTCTGCTCGGGGTCGGAATCGGAATCGGGATCGGAATCGATCCGCCTGGCGTATCCCGCAACCTCATCGTAAATCGTGTCGCCACGCCGCCGTACTGACGGTCTGGTACACATCAAGTCGTTGGCGGGGCCAACGTTCATGCCGTCGCTCTCGATTCCGATTCCGATACCGATTCCGACCCCGACTCCCATGCGGATAGGTCGCAGGCCGGCGGCTGCGGTCGCTCACTCATGCCTGTGCCTGCTGCGGGCCGGAGTCAGCTGGCCCAGCGTCTTGCGCCGACCAGCGATTGGCACGGCCGAAGCTGGCGTAGTCGTTGAAGCGCACGCCCATTTCGCGCATCACCCGGTGGGCCGTGCCTGCAGTCCACTGGCGGATGTAGAACGGCTCCTTGACCACGAAATGGTGGATCGCGTGAGTGCTGCCGAAGTTGAAGCAGAAGGCCTGCAGCGGCAGTAACCACCAGGGGTTGAGAACCTGGGTCTGTTGGATCACGTTGCCGGGTTCGACGTCGCCGTAGTAATGCATGTTGCTGCTGACGCAATGCAGGCAGAAGCTGCGCAACACGTTCGGGGCGATCCAGACCACGATGACGCTGTCCAGTACCGCCAGCCAGGAGGGGCTCTCCAGCGGCGCGCCAGCCAGCGCCGCCAAGGCGATCACCGCATGGCTGAGCAGGAACAGGTACCACAGGCCCCAGTGCAGCCAGCCGAGCGGAAAATAGACGCCCGCCGCACGCGCCCAGAGCTTGCGCCGCAAGGCCGGATCCTTGAAGCGGCGGATCCGCCACCAGACCGAGAAACCGGCGTCGCCAAGCATCAGCAATCGCGCCGGGCCCCAGCGCTCGCCGTTGGTGATGCCGCGTTCCTCCCGGTCCCGCTCGGTACCGGAGTACTTGTGATGCTCGAAATGCAACTCGCGCCGGATCCACGGATTGATCGTGCTCGGCCGCGCCAGCCAGGCCAAAGCCAGCATCAGATGATGCGCCCACGGGACCTTGCGGAAGTACATCCAGTGGATCAGATCGTGTTCCAGCTCGTGGGTCAGCGAGGCGAACCAGGCGGTCAGCAGAATACACAGCCAGGCCGGCAGCCAGCCTTGCAAATAGCCATAGCCGCTGGCGACCATGCCAAGCAGCGCGAAAGCGAGAATGCCTGCGCCGATCGCGTCCTGATGGCGCAGCCACGGATGCTTGAGCCGCAGCTTGACGCCGGCCGCGGTGACGACCTGGCGGATATGTTCGCTGCGCTCACTCGCGCTCAGCGCCGGATTTGCCTCGGATGCCATGATCGCTCCGCCTGTCGGGGGGACAACATGGGAGCATAGGCCCTCGCGACTGCTTTTGCCTGACACGCTGAGTTCCAAGTCGGGAGTTGGGAGTCGGGAGTACGCGACTTGTAGAGGTTCGCAGTTGCTGTTCTGATTGCGGTCATCACATTTGCGGTCATCATATGTACTGACGGCGAGTTGCGGTCGCGGTCGCTCTGCTCTTCGCTCCTGCTCTTGCTCTTGCTCTTGCTCTTGCTCTTGCTCTTGCTCTTGCTCTTGCTCTTGCTCTTGCTCTTGCTCTTGCTCTTGCTCCGGACTCCCGACGCCCGACTTTCGCTCTCCGGTCCTATCTGGCCTGAGCACGCGCGCCTTTGCGTCTAAGAGCAGGCGGGTTTGGTGCGAAAGCCGTTGCCACAGACCGTCAGCATCATTGATACCGGAGAGTTACCCATGCAAGTGCTGCAAACGCCCGAGGCGTGTTTCGCGGATCTGCCCGGCTACGACTATGCCCCCAGCTATCTGGAGATCTACGACAACCTCAGCAGCCAGTTGTTGCGGATGCACTATCTGGATCTCGGGCCGCCCGAGAAAGCGCCGATCCTGCTGCTGCACGGCGAGCCGTCCTGGAGCTATCTGTACCGCAAGATTATTCCGGCGCTGCTGGCCGCCGGCCATCGGGTGGTGGCGCCGGATCTGATCGGCTTTGGTCGATCCGACAAGCCGGCCGCGATCGAGGACTACAGTTTCCAGCGCCATGTCGACTGGATGCGCGCCTTCCTGGAGTTGCTCGACCTGGAGCAGATCAGCCTGCTGTGCCAGGACTGGGGTGGCCTGATCGGCCTGCGTCTGGTTGCCGAGCAGGGCGACCGTTTTGACCGCGTGCTCGCCGCCAACACTTTTCTGCCGACCGGTGACCAGGGCGCGCCCCCCGCGCTGCTGGAATGGCGCGAATACGCTCGCACCGTGCCGGAGCTGCCGGTTGGCAAGATCGTCTCGCGCGGCTGCGTGCAGCCTCTGAGTGACGCTGAGATCGCCGCCTATGACGCGCCCTTCCCGGAGGAGCGCTACAAAGCCGGCGCGCGCGCCTTTCCGCAGTTGGTGCCGATCACGCCAGACGACCCGGCCAGTGAGCCCAATCGACGCGCCTGGTTGGCCCTGATGCAATGGCAAAAGCCCTTCCTGACCGCATTCAGCGACTCGGACCCGATCACCCGCGGCGCCGACGGCTATCTGCAGCGCTACATCCCCGGCGCGAAGGGTCAAGCGCACCAGACGCTGGCCGGTGGCGGCCATTTCCTGCAGGAAGACGTCGCGGCCGAACTCTCCCAGAGCCTGCTGGAATTCATTGCGCGAGGTTGATGCCGCGCTGTTGAAGCTCGACGACAGCAGCGGTAACGGCCTTCACAAGTCCAGGCTTGACGAGCCCGCCCCGCGGCGTGCCAATCTGTGCCCATGCTGATCGCCATCGTCCTGCTGCTCGCGCTGTTCCTGCTGCCCGGCCTGTGGACCCGCTGGGTATTGCGCCGCCATGCCGGCCATCGGGAAGACTATCGCGGCAGCGGCGGCGATTTCGCCCGTCATCTGCTGGGCGAACTGGCGATGGACCACGTCAAGGTCGAGCAGACCGATGCCGGCGACCATTACGACCCGACCAGCAAGACCGTGCGGCTGTCCAAAGACAACTATGACGGCCGTTCACTGACCGCCGTCACAGTCGCCGCGCATGAAGTCGGCCATGCGATCCAGGACCACAAGGGCCTGGGCGGCATCCACCTGCGCACGAGGCTGGTCGGCTACACCCAGAAGGCCGAGCGCATCGGCGGCATGCTGATGCTGGGCATCCCGGTGTTGCTGTTGCTGACCCGCGCACCCGCCTCCGGCGCACTGCTGTTCCTCGGCGGCGCCCTGGCCTTCGGCTCAGCCGCACTGGTCCATCTGGTCACCCTGCCGGTCGAATGGGACGCCAGCTTCCGCCGCGCCATGCCGATGCTGCAGTCCGGCTATCTGAACGGCCCAGACCTGAGCGCAGCCCGCCACATCCTGCTGGCATGCGCCTTCACCTACGTGGCCGCATCGCTGCTGGGTATCCTGAATATCTGGCGCTGGTTGGCGTTGTTGCGGCGGTAGGGTGGTGCTGACCTAACCGAGTCGGCTACCCAAAAGGAAAGCGGCGCCAGGTCGCCGCACTCCAAAAGGTGGCGCGCGGCTCACATTTTGGAGTGCGCGGGCCTGACAGCGCTTTGCTCTTCGCTCTTGATCTCGCGGTAGTCATGACCCGGCCGGCACCCGCCACCCAAAAACAAAGCGGCGCCAGGTCGCCGCACTCCAAAAGGGGCCGCGCGGCGCACATTTTGGAGTGCGCTGGACAGCGCTTTGCTCTTCTGACCCCAGTCCTCAGCCCTCAGCCCTACCCAACAAGCGATACTTACCCCTCGAACCTCAGCCACGCAGGACCGCCAACACCAATGAACAAGTTGCCAAGGGCCGGCCTCGGAGTGCTGCTGCGCAGCTTGCTGAGTCTGCGCCGTCGCGGAAAGGCGGATCTTGATCGCACCCTCAACGCCGAGTACCTGGCGCCGGCGGCGGAGTTGGCCGCCTACGAGGCGTACGCCTGCTCGCTGGGTTTCGATCCGGCGTTGGGGGTGCCCTTGACGTACTTGTATCTGCTGGCCCAGCGGGCCCATCTGCATCTGATGCTGGGCCCGGATTTCCCCTATCCGCTGGCCGGGATGGTGCACGCGGCCGAGGGTCTGCAGCGGCAGGACCTGATCGACAGTGGCGCCGACACGCTCATCGAGGTCGAGCTAAGCCCTGATCCGCCGACGCGCTCAGGCGCGCGCCTGCTGACGTTGGAAACGCGCTTTGTCCAGCAACAGGTGATCGTGGCGCAGACACAGAGCCGCTATCTGGCCCGCCGTGGGACCGGTTCGGGGAAGGGTTCAGCCGATGGCGCAAAGGCTGATCCGGCACCGCCGCCCGAGATCGCCCGCTACCAGTTGGCGGCCAATGCCGGGCGGCATTACGCGCGGTTGTCGGGCGACTACAACCCGATCCATCTGTGGCCATGGTCCGCGCGGTTGCTCGGTTTTCGGCGACCGATCATCCATGGCATGCACAGCCTGGGCCGCGCGCTGGCCCTGTTGCAGCAACATCATGGCGTCCCCGTCGACCAGATCGAGGCGCGCTTCACCGCGCCGGTCGCGCTGCCGGCCGAGGTCGTATTGCACGCCGATGGCGCAGTCTTCGAGCTGCGCAGCGGCGACAAGTGCGCGGTAAGCGGGAAGTACCAGCTCGCGGCACGCTAATTTTTCCCACGAAGAGCGCGGATACCAAGCCCGAGCAAAGAGCCATCTCACGCGGAGACGCGGAGGGCGCGGAGGAAGAGCATTGGCGGGTGAGCATCGTCGGCAGCCATTCGGATGATAAGGACCCGAGGCCTTGTCGGAGGATCAAGGAGCAAGAAGATTGCTGGCGGCCTGCCAGGTAGCTCGGGCAATCTGCTCTTGCTCTCTCCGCGTCCTCCGCGTCTCCGCGTGATCCTGCTTTTTTGCCCTACCTGACGAGAGCAAAGAGCGATCTCACGCGGAGACGCGGAGGTCGCGGAGGAAGTGCGTTTCGGGCGCGCGGATGTCTGCTCTGCCGAGATGTCTTATTGCGCCGGCGCCGGCGGATTCGCCGTGCCAGCCAGCATCCCGCCATCGATGTTGATCTCGGTCCCGGTCAGATAGGTGGCCTCGTCGGAGGCGAGCATGACTGCGACGGCCGCGACTTCGTCTGGCTGGCCGAAGCGGCGCAGCGGGCAGTCGGCGACGAAGGCGGCCATCCGTTCGGCGCGATCGACGCCGTCGCCGAGCATCGGTTCCCACATCGGGGTCAGGATCGCGGCCGGGTGGAGCGAGTTGCAACGGATCGCCAGGCCCTGCTCGGCGCAGTACAGCGCGACCGACTTGCTGTGGTTGCGCACCGCCGCCTTGCTCGAGGCATAGGCTGCCGCGGCCGGGATGCCGACCAGGCCGGAGCGCGAGGAGATGTTGATGATCGCGCCGCGGCCGTGCCGGCGCATCGCCCGGATCGCGTGCTTGCAGCCGAGGAATACGCCGTCCAGGTTGGTCCGGTGAACCGCGTGCCAGTCGGCCAGCGTGGCGTGTTCCGGGTCATGCGCGACGATGCCGTCTTCGAAGCCGGTGATGCCGGCGTTGTTGACCAGCGCGTCGAGCGCGCCGTACTCGGCCAGCAGGTCGTCAATCAGCGCTTGCCACTGGTCTTCGTCACGCACGTCCAGGTGACGGTAGCTGGCGCGTTCGCCGAGGGCGACGGCGGTGGCGCTGCCGGACGCGTCATCGATGTCGGACAGGATCACCCGCGCGCCTTCGTTGACAAAGGCGTCCGCGATCGCCGCCCCGATCCCGCGCGCAGCGCCGGTCACCAGGCAGATCTTGCCGTCCAGCCGCAGTCGTATGCGCATGATCGATATCCGTGCTCAACGAAGGCCAAAGGTAGCCCAAAGTGCCTTGCAATGTGCGCTGCCCGACTGCGCGGATGAACGCCAGCCGCGTACTCTCACAGAGGAACTCAACAAATCCCCCGTTCAGGCTGCATAATGTGAAGATATTTTCAGGGAGTCCTCAATGTCCTCGTTCCTCGATCTGATCGCCTCTGGCGTGACCGGCTCACCCTGGTGGGCGGTACTGCTGTTTTTCGTGGTGGCCATGCAACTGACGATCTTCTCGGTCACGCTGTATCTGCACCGCAGTCAGGCCCACCGTGCAGTTGAGTTCCACCCGCTGCTGTCGCACTTCTTCCGCTTCTGGACCTGGTTGACCACCTCGATGGTGACCAAGGAGTGGGTCGCGATACACCGCTTGCACCACGCCCGCTGTGAAACCGACGAGGATCCACATAGCCCGATCATGCATGGCATCGGCACCATCGTCTTTCGTGGCGTGACGCTGTACCAGAAGTCCTGCAAGGACAAGGCGATGATCGAGCAGTATGGCCTGAACTGCCCGACCGACTGGATCGAGCGCAATCTGTACACGCCCTGGTCCTTCATGGGTCCGACCCTGCTGCTGTTCATCGATGTGTTCCTGTTCGGTGCCATCGGCGTGACCCTGTGGGCACTGCAGATGCTGACCATCCCGGTGCTCGCCGCCGGCGTGGTAAACGGTCTCGGTCACTGGTGGGGTTATCGCAATTTCGAAACCTTCGACTGCTCGACCAACCTGACCCCGTGGGGCCTGATAATCGGCGGTGAGGAACTGCACAACAATCACCATGCCTTCCCGACCTCGGCGCGCTTTTCGATGCGTCGAGCCGAGTTCGATATTGGCTGGGCGGCGATCCGACTGTTCCGCGGGATGGGTCTGGCCAAGGTACTGCGCGAGGCTCCCCGGCTGACCCTGCGCGAAGAGATCGAAACGCCGGATCAGGAGACGCTGCGCGCGGTGGTGTCCTACCGCTTCCAGATCTTCAAGCGCTACTTCAAGGAAGTGACGCTGCCAGTGTGGCGGCAGGAGATCGCCCGGGCCTCCAGTTCGGCCGCCGGGATGGGTCGACGGATGCGCAAGGCGCTGGCCAACGATGGAATGTGGCTGGATGAGAGCTCTCGTGAGCGTTTCAGCCAGATGGTCGCCGAGCACCCGATGACGGCCACCGTCGTTGAGTATCGACGCCGGCTGACGGACCTGATCAACCGCTCCGGCAAGTCCTCGCAGGTGATGCTGGAAAGCCTGCAGGAGTGGTGCCAGGAAGCCGAGAAGTCCGGCATCAAGTCCCTCGAGGACTTCGCCCGCTCGCTGCGCGGTTACGCGCTGGTGCCTTCGGCGAATTGATTGCGACAGCAGGCCCGCCGCCACGGCGGCGGGCCTGGTCCAAGCGTGGTCCCGAACTGTGCGGCTCTTGACCTTCTGGGCCTTGAACCCTGAGCCCTGAGCCCTGAGCCCTGTGCCCGCCCTGTGCCCTGGGCCCTGAAAGCGCCATCGCCGACAGACCCCACACGTCGATAAAGCACCGGTCGGTCCAGAACTGCGCGGCTCTTGACCTTCTGGGCCCTGAGCCCTGTGCCCTGGGCCCTGAAAGCGCCATCGCCGACAGACCCCACACGTCCATAAAGCACCGGTCGCAGCGGCTAAGGCATAATCCTGCCTCTCTTCGCCCGACCTGATTGCCCATGAACGCTCCCACCCGGATCGATAGCGCGCGGGTCATTCGCGCGCCGCGCGGCACCGAGCTGAGCTGCAAGAGCTGGCTCTCCGAGGCCGCTTTTCGCATGTTGCAGAACAACCTCGACCCGGAAGTGGCCGAGAATCCGGCCGAGCTGGTGGTCTACGGCGGCATCGGCCGGGCGGCGCGCAACTGGGAATGTTTCGATGCGATCCTGCGCAGCCTGCGCGAGCTGAGCGATGACCAGACCCTGCTGATCCAGTCCGGCAAGCCGGTCGGGGTATTCCCGACCCACCCGGATGCGCCGCGGGTATTGATCGCCAATTCCAACCTGGTGCCGGCCTGGGCCAACTGGGAGCATTTCCAGGAGTTGGATCGCAAGGGTCTGATGATGTACGGCCAGATGACGGCCGGCTCCTGGATTTATATTGGTTCGCAAGGCATCGTCCAGGGTACGTACGAAACCTTCGTCGAGATGGGTCGGCAGCACTACGGCGGCAAGCTCGCCGGGCGCTGGATCCTGACCGCGGGGCTGGGTGGCATGGGCGGCGCGCAGCCGCTGGCAGCCAGTCTGGCCGGGGCCTGCTCGCTCACTATCGAATGTCAGCAGAGCCGGATCGACTTCCGCCTGCGCACGCGCTACGTCGACGAACAGGCGCGTGATCTGGATGATGCGCTGGCGCGGGTGGAACGGTACGCCTCGCAGGGCGTGGCGCGCAGCATCGCACTGCTCGGCAACGCCGCCGACATCCTGCCGGAGATGGTCCGCCGCGGCGTGCGGCCGGACGCGGTCACCGACCAGACCAGCGCGCACGATCCGGTCAATGGCTATCTGCCGATCGGCTGGAGTGTGGAGGAGTGGATCGAGCGGCGGGTCAGCGATCCGGCCGGCACCAGCAAGGCGGCGAAGGAATCGATGCGCCAGCACGTCGAGGCAATGCTCGCCTTCCACCACGCCGGCGTGCCGACTTTCGATTACGGCAACAACATCCGTCAGATGGCCAAGGATGAAGGCTGCGCCGACGCCTTCGCCTTCCCCGGTTTCGTGCCGGCCTATGTGCGGCCGCTGTTCTGCCGCGGCGTCGGGCCGTTCCGCTGGGTCGCGTTGTCCGGCGACCCGGAAGACATCTATCGCACCGACGCCAAGGTCAAGGAACTGATCCCCGATGACCTGCACCTGCATCGTTGGCTGGATATGGCGCGCGAGCGCATCAGCTTCCAGGGCCTGCCGGCGCGGATCTGCTGGGTCGGACTGGGCCTGCGCCACAAGCTCGGGCTGGCCTTCAACGAGATGGTCCGCAACGGCGAGTTGAAGGCGCCGATCGTGATCGGTCGCGATCATCTGGATTCTGGCAGTGTCGCCTCACCCAATCGCGAAACCGAGGCGATGCGCGATGGTTCGGACGCGGTGTCCGACTGGCCGCTGCTGAACGCGCTGCTGAATACCGCCGGCGGCGCGACCTGGGTCAGCCTGCACCATGGGGGCGGCGTCGGCTTGGGCTACAGCCAGCACTCGGGCGTGGTGATCGTGGCCGACGGCACGGAAGCCGCCGATCGCCGCCTGGCACGCGTGCTTTGGAACGACCCAGCCTCCGGGGTCATGCGGCACGCCGACGCAGGCTACGAGATCGCGCAGGAATGCGCCCGCGAGCAGGGACTGGATCTGCCGATGCTTTGAGGGGACGTGTCCTCTTGTGACTCGGGAATCTGTCCGAAATGTCCGGATTTTGTGACGAACGTAGCGTCGGCCGCCGGTTTTCAACGGCTGGAAATAGCCAAGTTATTGTTTTTCCTACATGGCCGAGTTGGCACGCTGGTTGCATTGCAGTAGATGCAAAGTATCCCAGGAGCTAAACCATGAGTACCGTCGATCGCACCCATCGACCCTTCAGCTACGGCGCACTGCCGTATCGACGCAACGTTTCCGCCACGGCTGTCGCCGCTTCGATCTGGCTGGGCCTGGTCGTGAGTGTCTGGGCCTTCTCGGGAGAGGCGGACAGCGGCCGGGAACTCCAGGTCAGGGTTACCGAACCTTCTGTGGTGCTGTCGATCATGGGAAAATTGAGCGCGACCCTGACGCTTTTCTGCTTTGAGTAAGGGGGTTCCAGACCTGCGCGCTGGTGGCGACGCGGCCGCCGGCGCGAAGGCGACCGGCGCGACGATCATGGCTCCACGCGCGCCGGAACCGCGCTACCTCCACATTGAGGTCGTGCGCTGCGGAACAAGGGCCAAAGCCCGCTTCCGCGGTCGCCTGCAAGCAGCCTCCAGTTACTTTGCGGTTTTGGCGCGTACGGCGAGCCAGCGCGCAACTGATGCTCTTCACTGGCCACTGGAACGGGCCACTGGAACTGCTCTGGAATACACTGCGGACTCCGAATCGACGAGCCCGCATCGATGTCCGAAATCGTACTCCACCAGGGTGGCTGCCACTGCGGCGCAGTGCGCTTTCAGATCCGCGCGGCGCGGGCGATCGAGGTTGTCGACTGCAACTGCTCCGTCTGCCGGATGACCGCCTTTGAACACTGGTTCGTCAGCACCGAGCAGTTCGAATTGCTGACCGATCCGGCCACGCTGACCGAGTATCGATTCAACACGGGTATCGCGCGGCATCTGTTCTGCGCCCGCTGCGGCATCAAGTCCTTCTATGTGCCGCGTTCGCATCCGGACGGCTACAGTATCAACCTGCGCTGCGTCCAGCCCGGCAGCTTTGAAGTAGTCAAGCGAACGGGCTTTGACGGCCAGAACTGGGAAGCATCGATCGGCAGCATCACCTGAAGGAGTGGCCTGGAATGGGCGAGGCAAAGGAAATCGTACAAGCCACCCCAACGCGAGTCAGCGACCGCGAGTTGCGCGACCTGGCCGATGCACTAGGCCACGGCTTGCTGACCCGGCGCCTGAAACTCGCCACCGCCGAGTCCTGTACCGGTGGCTGGGTGGCCAAGGTGGTGACCGAGGTGCCGGGCTGCTCGGACTGGTTCGACGCCTCTTTCGTGGCCTACAGTTATGAAGCCAAGGAGGCGATGCTGGGTGTCGATCGACGGATCCTGGAGCGCTTTGGCGCGGTCAGCGAAGAAGCGGTGCAGGAGATGGTTCGTGGCGCGCTGAGCAGGTCGCGCGCGAACGTCGCATTGGCGATTACCGGAATCGCCGGTCCCACCGGCGGCAACCCGGACAAGCCGATCGGCACCGTCTGGCTCGCCTGGGGCTACGGCCACCATCCCCCGCAGGCACAGATCTTCCACTTCAGCGGCGACCGCGATGCCGTCCGCCGCGCCACCGTGCGGGCCGCGCTGAAGGGGTTGCTGGAGAGGGTGGATAAGTACTAGGGCCCAGGGCCCAGGGCCCAGAAGAGCCGAGCAAAGTCTCCTGGGCCCTGGGCCCTGAGCCCTGGGCCCTTGCTTTATGGGCCCTCGCTTTCTCACCTCCTGCGACTCCCCCGTAGGAATATGCCTACGAAGATTGGCGCCGAATGCTGACAGACCCCGGTCGGGGGCTGTGGGATACTCGCCGCCGACAGCTGCCACGACGGCATCGCACTCTACGCCTACGTCAAGGAATTCAACTTGGGAGTCAAGATGGACGACAACAAGAAGCGCGCACTTTCAGCGGCCCTCGGGCAGATCGAAAAGCAGTTCGGCAAGGGCGCGGTGATGCGCATGGGGGATCGCCCGACGGAACCGGCCGAAGTCATTTCGACCGGCTCGCTGGGACTGGATCTGGCCCTGGGTATCGGCGGCTTGCCGCGCGGTCGGGTGGTTGAGATCTACGGGCCGGAGTCCTCCGGCAAGACCACGCTGACGCTGCAGGTGATCGCCAACTGCCAGCGCAACGGCGGCACCGCGGCCTTCGTCGATGCCGAGCACGCGCTTGATCCAGGCTATGCCGAAAAGCTGGGCGTCAATGTCGACGACCTGCTGGTTTCGCAGCCCGACACCGGTGAACAGGCGCTGGAAATCTGCGACATGCTGGTGCGCTCGGGCGCGGTGGATATCGTCGTGGTCGACTCGGTCGCCGCACTGACGCCGAAGGCCGAGATCGAAGGCGACATGGGCGATTCGCATGTCGGCCTGCATGCCCGCCTGATGAGCCAGGCGCTGCGCAAGCTGACCGGCAACATCAAGCGCTCGAATTGCACCGTGATCTTCATCAACCAGATCCGGATGAAGATAGGCGTGATGTTCGGCAATCCCGAAACCACTACCGGCGGCAACGCGCTGAAGTTCTACGCCTCGGTCCGGCTGGACATCCGACGCATCGGTTCGGTCAAGCGCGGCGACGAAGTGGTCGGCGCCGAAACCCGGGTCAAGGTGGTCAAGAACAAGATGGCGCCGCCGTTCCGTCAGGCCGAGTTCGAGATCCTCTACAACGAAGGCATCTCGCGCGAAGGCGAGCTGATCGAGATGGGCGTGGCGCACAATTTCGTCGAAAAATCAGGCGCCTGGTACAGCTACGCTGGCGATCGCATCGGCCAGGGCAAGGAAAACGTGCGCCAGTTCCTGCGCGAGCACAGGGACACGGCCGAACTGCTGGAGAAGCAGTTGCGCGACAAGCTGCTCGGCAAGATCCCGATGAAGGCACCGGATCTGGACGAGGCTTGAGGGTAGTGCCGACGGCGCTGAACTGAGGCTCATACGAAAGCCGCGCGCCTGCAGGTTGCAGTAGCGCGGTCCCGGCGCGCGTCCAGTCGCGATTTTCGCCCTGGTCAACATCGCGCCGGCGGCCGCGTCTCCACCAATGCGAGCCCTGATTCGCGCGCCTCCCGGCAAGGATCGATTCCGATTCCGATTCCGATTCCGACCCCGACCCCGACGTGAGCGCGATGGCATAGAGTTCGGCGTTGACGGGAGCGGATTCCGCATCACCTTGAATCGAACCCTCCGGACTACCTTCGGGCGATTCCGCCACCGCCACCGGCTATACTCGCGCGCCCCCAATACCCGCCGGCCGCGATCGCCTTGTCGACCATGCAGATGCGGATCCATCGTCAGCTCGAGGGCGCGTCCTTCAGTGATCGCGGCTGCGTCGCGACCATCGGCGCCTTCGACGGCCTTCATCGGGGTCATCAGCACCTGATCGGCTCGGTCGTGGCCGAGGCGAAGGCGGCAGGAATGCCCAGTGTGGTCGTGACCTTCGATCCGCCGCCACGGGCCCTGTTCCAGCCGGCCAGCACCCTGCAACTGATGTCCCTGCATGATCGACTGGCCGGACTGGCCCAACTTGGGGTCGATCATGTCCTTTTGCTCCGCTTCGATCACGCCCTGGCGGCGCAGCGCGCGCCGGAGTTCGCCAGCGCGCTGC
>JBGTIE010000820.1:0-1987 GCA_041745855.1 Lysobacterales bacterium
ACCGGGGCAGCGCGGGTCGCGCTGGGTCCGGACCTACCGGCGCTGTTCACCGACGACGAGGACCTGGCGGCTGGCCTGCTGGCCGGCGGTCGACAAACTGGCGACCCGCTCTGGCGCATGCCGCTGTGGGACGATTATCTGATCGATCTGGCCAGCCCGATCGCCGATCTGAATAACTCCGGCAGCTCCAAGCTGGCCGGTGCGATCACCGCCGCGCTGTATCTGAAGCGCTTCATCACACCGGGTCAGCGCTGGGCTCATGTCGACACCTACTGCTGGAATCCCAAGCCGCGCCCGGGCCGACCGGTCGGCGGCGAGGTGCAGAGCCTGCGCGCGGCCTTCGCCTATCTGGAATGGCGCTACGCCGAACAGGCCGAAGACCGCCGCTGAACTCGGCGATGGCCACAGCACGCCGGATCGGGCTGGCGCGCCGGCTGTCAAAACTGGGTATCTGCTCGCGCAGCGAGGCCGAGCGCTGGATCCGCGCCGGGCGCCTCAAGGTGGATGGCCGGCTGGTCCGCGATCCGGAATTCCCGACCCTCGACGCGCAACGGATCGAACTGGACGAAAAACCTATCGGCCAAGTGACGCCGCGCTACCTGATGCTGAACAAGCCGCGCGGGCTGACCACGAGTACGGCCGATGAGCAGGGTCGCGCCACCGTCTACAACTGCCTGAAGCCAGGACTGACCTGGCCCGACGAAGCCTCCGAAGCGTTGCCTGACGGTCTGCCCTGGCTGGCACCGGTAGGTCGGCTGGACCGCGCCTCCGAAGGCCTGCTGCTGTTCTGCAACGATCCCGAATGGGCTGCCGCGATCACCGACGGTGGTCCGCTCAAGACCTACCACGTCCGCAGCGACCAACTCGCCGACACCGAGTTGCCGGCCCGGCTGGAGGAGGGCGTCATCGATCGCGGCGAACGGCTGCGCGTGGTCAGCGCCGAACTGCTGCGCCCGAATACCGACGGCCGCAGCCGCTGGCTGGCCATCAGTCTGGACGAAGGCCGCAACCGCCATATCCGCCGGCTACTTGCCGGGCTTGGCATGGAGGTACAGCGGCTGATTCGGGTTCATATCGGCCGGCTGGAACTCGGCGACTTGCCCAAGGGTCGCTGGCGCCTGCTCAGCGCGGTCGAGGTCGACGGCTTGCGCGGCGGTGGCTCGGGGTCGGGAAAGGCGCAGAAGCGAAAAGAGCAATTCAACACAAAGGACACAAAGGACACAAAGGAAAAGCACTGAATGTGTGCGCCTCGCCGGGCACGCTGGCAAGTACTGAACTCGAGATCGATCGGTTGACCGCCCCCAGCCTCGTCGTCGCGAAGCGTGTAGCTGCCCCGGCTTTGTCAGCATTGACCCACGGGTGTGTGGTTGCCCTCGATTCCGATTCCGATCAGACCAGCCGATCAGCGGAAGTGATCAGGCGTCTTTAGTCGGCTCGTTGCGCCAATGCCCTTTTCCCCGCCGCTCACGATAGATCGGTTGCTCACTGACGCCGAACAGTTGGGCATGGCGTCTTGCAGCACCAGCGCGCTTTTGATTCGCTTTGGCGGGATTGACCAGCGCCTCGGCAAAGCGAATCTGGTCCGCACGTGCCAGCCGCACGATCTCGGCTTGCTCGACAACACGGCGGGCATCCTTGCTGTCGGTCGCGGATATTGGCATAGCGGACTCTCACAAACACGGGGCTGGGGTCTGAGGGGTCAAGAAAATCGCGCTTGAATGTACGGCATGTTGCCGGATCACTCACGACTTTAGCCCGCCGCACCTCCACGGGCTACTGGAACTGGCCACTGGGTGCGAGTCAAACTGATGTGGTCAGGCGGACTTCGATATCAACAGCGAAGAGGAGCTTACGCGGACGCGGAGGCCGCAGAGAGAGCAAGAGCACCGCGCCATGCCCGGGCAAGGATGAAACCTCGACGTTCGCCCGCTCCGGGTCGACAGCGGGTCGTACTCGTACTCAGCATTGCGGTACTCGTACTCGTACT
>JBGTIE010000821.1:0-17756 GCA_041745855.1 Lysobacterales bacterium
GACCTCGCGCGCCGGGACCGCGCTACTTCAACCGCGCCTGGTACCCACCCAACCCGCGCTGGCCTGAAAGCCGCCGGCCACGCCCTTGGTCACTACCGCCGCGGCATCGTGCGGGTGCAGGCTTTCCATGTGGATCGCGCGGGCCCAGAAGTCGGCGATTGCCGGATCGGCGTTGAGCGCGGTCTGGATCCGCCGGCCGGCGTCCTCGACGAACATCAGGTTGCTGCCGTTCAACAGCGCGAAGGCCTGCTCATCCTCGCGCTTGACCGCGGTCTGGACTGGCGTGGCCAGCACCGCTTCGGCGCGGTCGATCAGTGCATCGACCGGGAACTCGCCGGCATGCAGGCTCAGACGGGCACGAATCTGCATCCGCGAGCGCTGACTGTGTGGCGTGGCGACAATGCCCTGCTCGCTGCCCAGCCACTGCAACACCTGCTCGCGATCAATCGGACCTTGTGGAAAATCGCGCTCAAACTGCTCCTGGATCAATTGCCTGGCCAATGCCGCCGAGCATGGGCAGGTACTGGAATAGAGCACCTCGGTCGCCAGTTCGACAGTCAGATGACCGCGCTCGAGTTGCGCGCTGATCGTCACCGGATAGCCCTTCCAGCCTTCCTTGTCGCTGACCAGTGCCTTGCGCCGGATCAGGTGCTCGAACTGTATCCGCACCGCCGCGCAATCGCTCAGGCCCTGATGCGAATCGAGAAAGTCGCGCAACAACTGGCGCACCGTCGACGGTCTGAGCGTTTCGTTGCTCAAGACCCGATCGACGTGCAGATAGAGCCGCGACATATGAATGCCGCGAACATCGACCTGCTCCAGATTCACGAACGCAGCCACGTTTGCCGGCACCCGGATGGCAACGCCGTCGGTCGGCACCAACACCGGTACTTCGATCTGCTCCATCCCCACCCAGTCGAGCGCACCCTGGTGGCTAGGTCGGGCGTCGGCGGCAATATCAGGCATGTCGCGCGAGGCGGGCGCGTCTACGGAAGTCTTCATGCGGATCCCTCAAGGTCAACGTCCGGCCTGTTGGCCGAACTACGGTTCAGGATCGGCCCCCCGATCTCTGATGGATACAGAATAGGTATGGGTTCGTGGGCTCAGTGTCAAGTGGGGCTGGGGGATTGGTGAACGGATTGGAGCAGGGCTGAGGGCTGAGGGCTGAGGGATTAGAGGAGCAAGGGCCCAGGGCACGGGGCCCAGGGCCCAGAAGAGCTGAGCGTGCGCGTAGGATGTCGGTGAGCTCCGCGAACCGCATCACGAAGAGCTGGGGCTGGCGACAGTGGTCCGTAACGGAGCTCGAAGTCTCCCGCTCTTGATCTTTACTGGCCACTGGAACTGGCTATTGGAACTGATTTTGAGCTACTGGCCACTGGAACTGGCTACTGGAACGGCTCTTGACGCACTGGTGCCGGGCCTTGACAGCCCGCACCTCCAGTTGTACACATATTTGTACAACTGGAGATGCCCGATGGACGCAATTACCTACAGCACCGCCCGAGCCAGGCTGGCCGACACGATGGATCGCGTGTGTGACGACCACGAGCCCATTATCATCACCCGCAATGGCCAGCAGGCCGTCGTAATGATGGCGCTCGAGGATTTCAAGGCCCTGGAAGAGACCTCTTACTTGCTGCGCAGCCCCAGGAACGCGCAGCGCCTGCTTGAGAGCATTGCAGCCCTTGAGACTGGAAAGGGCAAGGTCCGGAGCCTGACCGAGTGAACCTGATCTTCTCCGAGCAAGCATGGGAGGATTACTTGTACTGGCAGAAGATCGACAAGAAGTTACTGCAGAGAATCAATGGGCTGATCAAGCAGATCATCCGAACGCCACACTCAGGGGCCGGCAAGCCGGAGCCGCTGAAGCATGCGTTGGCAGGCTACTGGTCACGGCGCATCAATAGCGAGCACAGGATCGTCTACAAGATATCCGATGGATGTTTGTTCATCGCTCAGCTGCGATATCACTACTGAGGCACCTACGCGATGAGCAAATATGGAGTGCGGTAGCTTGCTACCGCTTTCGCTCTTGGCAGCTTGCTGCCCGCTCCTGGCGCCATACGTCGCCGAGCGCTGGAACCGCTTGTTCCCCAAAGCCAGGATGACCGAGGCGCAGCAGGCCGATCGCATCAGGTCTTGGCTGGCGCAGGACGGCAAGATTGCCAACATGCGCGAGCGCCTGGCGTCGGTGAGCAGTTCCTTGTAGGCCGTTGTACCCGATCGGCGCCGTGCACGGACAAACGACGCGTAGCCACGTCCGATCGGGTTCAGCGGCGCTCTTGCTTCGGAATGAGCGAGGCGATCGTGCGCAGCCGGTGAGACCCGCGATCAATCTGGCGGCGACAATCGGACAACTCGGCGCGGACTGGACCGGTCGGCAGATGCACCTCAACAGTCGGCTTTGGGCCGGACTGCGTTAGTGCCGTGTAAATGGCTCACCAGAACCCCTATCGTGATTTCGCTGCCTGAGCTAGGGTCGGACGACCGGACGTCTCCGACCCAACGAGGTTGCACCATGATCTGTCGACATCCTGGTCGCTCACCACTCCTTTCCCTGCTGTTGCTGTGCGGCCAGCTGGCACAGGGGCAAACCAACGTCCCGGTGCTGCCAACGCCAAATATAGACGCGTTGCGCGAGGGCACTGTCATTGCGATGTTGCGACTCGCCGATGGCCGCATCATGGTGGGTGGGGCATTCGAGCGGCTGGGTTCGGTCAGCACCAACAATGGTTGCGGCCGGCTGCACTCGGACGGTTCTGTCGATGGGGGCTTCCAGTGTGGCGCCCACATCCCCCTTGAGTTCCTGCAGGACGGCAGCGGCCGGGTCTATGCCGATGGCAATGGTTCTCAGTTCGTGCGGCTGCAGGCCGACGGCAGTATCGACCCCAGCTTCACTTCGCCGAACGCGAGCGGAGGCGGCATCTTCAGCTACGCGATCGTGGGTGACTCGATTTATGTGGCTGGTACCTTCACGGCGATCAATGGGCAGCCGCGGTCTGGCCTGGCCCGAATCGATCTCGACGGCAGGCTGGATTCTGCTTGGGCACCGACCGCCGATGGGCATGTCGGCAAGCTGCACGAGGCAGGCGATGGTTTCCTGTATCTGGCAGGCAGCTTCACCCAGATCGAAGGTCAGCCCCGTAGCGGCCTCGCCCGTTTGGTCCTGCCCGCGGCCAGTCTCGACAGCTGGCAACCCCTCCTCACCGGATTCAGTTCCATTCCGGTTTCCGCCATGGACAGCGATGGCAGCCATTTGTACGTCTCTGGTGCCTTCACCGCAGTCCAGGGCCAGGGTCGCCAGCAGTTGGCCAAGATCGGTTTGGACAACGCAGCGACACTTGACGCCGACTGGGTACCCGAGATTCTTGCTGCACCGACCAGTTCCGGTCTGTCGTTGCTGCGTGTCATCGACGATCAAGTCTATCTGGGCGCGTTCAGCGGCGACTTCAGCTTGCACAGTGGTGCGTCAATGGCCACTGGCCGACTGTTGCGCGTCACGCGCAGCGGCGCCGCCACGCTGGATACCGCCTTCGATCCCTTCGCCGATGTCACCGGCACAACCAACAATGGGCCCGTCACCATCATCAGCGGTGACGGCGGTGGTCGGTTGTTCGTCGGTGGAGTTGTCTCACAGCTCTCGCAGGGCGAGCTTCGGCTGGGCATGGCGGCACTCAATGCCGACGGTAGTGTCGATAATTCGAGCGCGCTGACTGAAGCAGCACTGGTACCCGAAATCGGCCAACCGGTCGTCGACGATCTGACCTCAGCCACCTATGTGCGGGGGGACTTTCTCAAGGTCAACGGTGTTCCCCGCCGT
Source organism: Lysobacterales bacterium (assembly GCA_041745855.1). Classification (GTDB taxonomy): domain Bacteria; phylum Pseudomonadota; class Gammaproteobacteria; order Xanthomonadales; family SZUA-5; genus JAWLAT01. The sequence continues at coordinate 3,821 of JBGTIE010000821.1, forward strand.
GGATTGATCCGGCTATTGCCCAGCGGCGCGGTTGATAGCAGCTTCCAGCCCGCACCCGCTCGCTACAGCGCGATCGCGCTGGGCAACGGCGCACTCTATGTAGCAGACGATGACGCGGCTCTGTTGCGCAAGCTGGATCCGCTGAGCGGCGAGATCGTGCCTGGCCATACCCCCATCGGCTACCAGGGTAGCCTCTGGCAGATCCAGGTCGAAGGCGACTACGCCTATCTGCTGGGCAACTTCCAGCTCAGCGGCATCTCGCCGCCGCTGACGGGCTTGGCCCGGCTCGACCTGCTGACCGAGACCATTGACGAGAGCTTTCGCTTCATGCCCAACAGTGGCGGCGGATTCTTCCGGCTGGCCATCGATCCGACCAGCGACAGCCTGTTCGTGGCCGGCAGTTTCACCAGCCTCAATGGCGTGACGGTGAGCCGCCTGGCACGGATCGATGGCGACACCCTGCAGGTCGACCCGGCTTTCCTGCCGGTCCTGTCGGTGACGCCCTCGGGCCTGGCTGCCGACGGCAATGACGGACTCTGGCTGCACGGCACCTTCTCCACCATCAACGGACAGACCTGTCGAGGGCCGGCGCGGTTGCTGATTTCCACTCAGGGAGGCCTGGATCCGGCATTCGACTGTGATCGTGGCTTCCTTGGCGGCGGTCCCTTGGTCTTCGCGCGCGACTCGGTCTACGTCAAAGGCAGCAATGCGATCCACCGATTCCGGCGGTCCGATGGCGGTGTCGCAGACCCGGACTGGCACTTCGCCAGCCCGCCCATTGAGATGAATCTGAGCACCCACGACGACCGGATGTTCGTTTTTGGTGCCTTCAGCGAGTTGGGTAGCGAACAGCGCACCTCGCTGGCCGCCTTGCCTTTGGTCGAGCGCTTCTTCGGCGACGGCTTCGAGTAGCTGGTTGCTCGACCAAGGACCACGGCCGGCGCGAGCAAATTCGTTAGTCCTGATCCAAGGGATACGTCGTCAATTGTACGTCCGAGGTTTCAATAATCCATCGCGCTTCTGCGCCAGGCGGGCCTGCCCACTCGATTTCGTGGATCAGGTTGCCAGAATCGCTTAGACGAATTTCGCTGTAGCGCCAGTCAAAGTGACCAGCATGAGATGCTGGATTGCTCATGCTGTACGAGAATACCTGCGGGTAGTAGAGCTCGATGTACATATCGTGGTAAGGGCCAAGCAAGCGCACTCGGAGGCTCAAAGACCTGATCTCGTGCCGATCGCCCTCCGATGGCTCCTCGAATCGGGCCCATTCCAACCACCCGTCGTGCGGGCACCGGTGGTCAGATGCATCGAGTAGCAAGCCGGATGAGATCAACTCGTATGCTGCCGGCCCGGTCCGCGCCGCGATGGCGCAGGATCTAGAAGACAGCGACCACACCTCGATCCAGCAACGCATCCGTGAGACCGCGCGCAAGCTTGGCAGCGGCGGCGATCAGCTGGAAGCTGTCGCTGGGGTACCGGGTAGCGGCTCACTTGCGATCAGCATCGCCCAGTACATCAACCTGGTCGACTGGACTGGACGGCAGATGCATCCCGGCAAGCGCGGGAAGATTGATTCGGAACGGCCGAGGATCCTCGACCGACTGGGCCTGACCGATCGCAGCTGGACCACTCAGGTCAAGTCTACCGAGAGCGACTTCTACCGCGTTATCGGCGCGGCGGAATCCATCATCGAGTACGCCACTCGGGTTGGTCAGTGCTGGTTTCAAGGGCTTGGCGTGGCGCGCGAGCTTTGCAAGATGAGATCGAAGCCGGGCTGAGTTGCCCGGACCCCCTCCAACGCACCGCCAGCCGATCGGTTGGCGGGCAGGCGTGGCCGTAATCATCGGAAATCGCGACCGCGCCGACCAGAAGCGACCGAACCGCGCCTCCGCGGCACCGCAAACGGTCAAAACCTCCCAGTTCACATCAGTGACGACGCAAACGCGGCGGTCTTCGCCGGCAGCACGCGAAAATCTGTGTGTCCCGTGTTTTCGTGTTTTTGTTCCCCGTGTTTTTGTTCCGTGTTTTTGTTCGCCGGCAGCACGCGAAAATCTGTGTGTCCCGTGTTTTGCCGTGTTTTTCCCGTGTTTTTCCGTGTTTTTCGCCGATCCTGACTACGCGGTGCCCCTCAGTCTGCACTGTCGATCATGCGGTTCAGCTTTTCTAGTTGCGAGTCATCTGGCCAGCCGATCAACGTCGCCTTCACCTGCCCATCCTTGAGAATGTAGAAGCTCGGAGTCACCCAACGGTCGATGAACGGCCAATCTTCAGGGGTGTTCGCCAGCCCCATGACAGACCCGCAAGCCGATTGACTGGCTGGCGGACGTGGCGGGAATCAGCTTCAAGATCGCGCAACCAACCCATGCAGAGCTGTTAAGGCGGAGCAGCCGACTTCAAACTCTCAAATCAACGCAAGAACCGCCGGCAAGCGGCGGTCAGCACAGATGGCTCGAGAACATTGGTATATTCCGGATTCTGCTGCCCAATCATGGGGGAGAGGCAGCGGGCTTGCACAGCTCAGAACGAGAACCTCGCTCCCACGTTGAAGGTGGTGATCTTGCCGTATTCGTAACCGGTGACGAGTGCGATGTCGGGGCGGAAATACCAGCGGGCGTTCAGGCCGACCAGGATGTCGGAATCGAAGCTATCGGAGCCCTCGTCAGCGATCTCGCCGACCGAGGTATAGCGCAAGTGGCCCTGCACGTGGATCGTGGGCGTTGCCGCCCAGATCATCCCTACCTCGCCGCCGATACCGTCCTCATCGGCGTCGGCGTCGAGATTGAAACCGGCGACCTTCACATTCTTGAGTTCGGCGTTGTCAAAGCTGACGCGGCCGTAGAGGCTAGTCGTGGGCGAGAACGGGTACGCATAACCGACACCGATGCGCCAGCGCACCACATCGTAGTCACCTTCGACGGTGACGTTGCCGTCGCGGACCTCGATGTCCTGGGCGGCCGATAAATACTCACCAAACAGGTGAAGGCTCTCCCCAAACTGCCACGCGCCGTTGATGAAGCCGCCGCCGCCGGCATCGGATTCGAGCTCGAACGTGCTGTCGATGCCCGTGATCACGCCGGACTGCTCAACGTCGTTGACGAAGCCACCGATGAAGCCGCCTTCGAGGTAAGTAAAGCCGAGATCCTGCGCCCCCGCAACCGCCGGCGCGCCCAACGCGAGAGCCACGGCAAATGCGGTCATCTTGTTACGAGTGGATATGTAACTAGTGAACATACGCGTACCCTGTCCAGGTCCTGGAAAAACGTGACGCGCAGCATGTCCGGGTCTGGGTGAGACGATCGTGAGCCGGCGAAGTCTAGACGTGCACACTGTGCACGCATCTGCATTGAGCCAACTGAAGAGGTTCGGGAGAAAGAAAAGCTGGACGAGAGAGATCGGGAAAGTTCGTGTGATGTGATGGACGCCTCCCCATTGAACGGCGTCGTGATGCCCAAACTGGAGCTCCGTGAGGGCAAACCAGTCGACAGATGAGGAGGCGTCCGAGATGAAGATTACGGTGATTGGCCTGGATCTGGCAAAGAACGTTTTCCAGGCGTGCATGCTCGATGAGCACGGCAAGATCAGGAAGAACGCGAAAGTCACGCCGTCGCGCGCGGCGGAGCTGTTGGCCAATACGCCGCCCACCGTGGTGGCCATGGAAGCTTGCGGCTCGGCCCACTATTGGGGTCGGTTGACGCAGCAGCACGGTCACGAAGTCCAGCTGTTGCCGCCGCAGCACGTCAAGGCCTTTCGACGGGTGCACAAGAGTGACGGTCACGACGCACTGGCGATCGTCGAAGCTGCGCAGCGGCCCAACCTCAACCTGCATCCGGTACCGGTGAAGAGCATCGAGCAGCAGGAACTGGCGATGCTGGTGCAGTTGCGTGACCAGCTGGTTACCGAGCGCACCGCCAAGGCGAATCAGATCCGTGGCTTTGCGCGGGAATTCGGATTGAACTTCCCCCCGCGGAACCGACAAGCTGCTGGCAGCCATTGCCGAGTTGTCGATCGAGCACGCGCAGTACTCGACCCGAACCTGCATGGTGCTAGCGGAACTGGCGTTGGGCCTGTCGCGGCTGCGCGAACGGATCGAGAAGGTGGATCGCGAGTTGGCTGAGATGGCCGCCAGGCATCCGTCCTACGCACGGCTGCAGGCCATTCCCGGCATCGGACCGGTGATCGCCGCCGCCCTGATCGCCAAGGCCGGCGACGGCCAGCAGTTCGCCAACGGGCGACAGATGGCGGCGTGGGTTGGCCTGGTTCCCAGACAGAATGGCACCGGTGACAAGGTCCAACTCGGCCACATCACCAAGGCCGGCGACCGTCAGCTTCGGCGCCAGTTGATCCACGGCGCACGCACAGTCATCCGCTGGCTGGACAAGCAGAACGCGCTGCTTCGGAACTGGGCTGCGGGCATCATCGAGCGACGCGGCAAGAAGCGCGCGATCGTGGCCTACGCCAACAAGCTCACCCGGCTGGCCTTTCGGGCCCTGACCTCCGAGGAAGCCTTTGACATCAAGCGCGCCTTCGGTCCGTCAGCGTCGTAGCAGTCAAGCGAAGTCATTGTTTTGGAAACCATCGCTTAGTAACAAAAGGAGGCCCACCTCGAACTCCAAGGTAGTGGTGAAGCAACGGTCATCCGACCTGACGGAAACCTGACGTGGGACACGAGCGGAAAAGCTCGGCCGTGTGAATAGGCCGCCAGGACCCGGATCTCACCATGGCAGCAGATTGGGGCTTGCGGAGGGGGAAGCGTCCATGTATGTCCACGGTTCTCGTGCCCGGTTCTCGCTCACAAACAGGTCTTCCCCATCTGTCTTCGACGCTCGCGGACTTCGGCAAGCCACTGGTCAATGGGCGGCCGAATATCTGCAAGTGATGGTATACCCGTGTAAGTTTCAGTCGTGTTTCCGAAATGCCTCAAGTACGATCTGCCGATCCCGTTCTTTACACGGCGAGTGAGAGACCAGCTCGGAGTGGAACGGCCGTCGAGTTCCGCACCGACTTCAAGGACAGTCTGAGAGCAAAGTGCGGCAGCAGCCTCTAGCTCGGCATTCGGCATTGGATTTCTTCGGACAAAACATCGAATGCCTGAACTCTCAAAGTGCTCAGCAGCATCAAGGTGTGCGAGACCCTTCAGCGGATGTGAGACATCCAATTCCCGGCCACCAATCATCGCGTCATCGACGTCAATCCATATTCCTGCCGCGATAGCCTCAACAACCTCGTCGTGAAAGCTGAATACGTAATGGAAATACTCATCAAGCATTTCATCGATGCTTCCGCCAAAGTTGTACGCCGATCCGTAATAGCGCTTTTTGTAGTCGTATCGCTCTCGAAGCCAAGCGGAGTTGGAAATAGTGGACACCCAGCGAAACGCGCCAGCATCGTTCGGGTGAGAGGGAAACGGTGCATGTTCGCCTCGTGAGACCTTTATGGAATCCAATCGTTCAAACGTGACTCGTCCCCAGCGTCCATTATCGGTAGTGAAGTGAATTGCAGTTATTGGATCGCAGTAATGGACGATCGGAGATTCGACAGTGTCGGCCCTGACTGAAACTTCATGGCGATGAGCGAATTGAGCTAAATTGTCCATCGCGATTGGCTTTCAAAGATGTGCGTGAGGGAATAACCAAACGACGACAACGGGCGTTGCTTCAACGACGCCGATGGCCGGGCATCACGCGACTGGAAAGGGGGAGTCAACCTGCTGAATCCTGTGGGCTCATGCGCCCGCAACCACCACGTTCATCACGCAAGGCAGCGCTTCGGCGAGAACCCGGCGGCGAGACCCGGGACGGGCTTGAATGAATGGTAAGCGCCCATTCGGCCGTACATCCCCGCAAGAGCCAAAATGCTCTTCCCAATATAGAAGACTCCACCCCGAAAGCCCGGGCTTGTTCAACAAGGGATAAGATCGCGACGACGCACGATCTATCCCTATTCGTTAGGCGGCACCGAGTCGCGGAGTCCCGGAACTGCTTGTCAAACTTCATCAGGTTCTAACCCGTCTGGTGCCTGGATCCATATGTAAGCCCAGGTAATCGCCTCTATTCTCTCTGCGACTGAATGCAAGACTTTCGACTCGCGCGTTGACCCATACGGCGTCCTAGCCAAACCACCAAGCCCCTCACCAACCTCCCCGACCTTGCATTGCAGAGAGTCAACCGCCTCCTCGTCCGATGAAACGCGCAACCGAAGGTGCATTGGTGTCCAACTCTGGTCTGAGATCAGCAAGCAAAGACCTATGAACTCAGCTTCGCTCGGTCCAACCTTCCGCGCTACCGTGAACCGAAAAGCATCAACGCCCTCATGACGCCACCATGGATATTTATCCTGCAGCCACGCAGGAATCAAGAGTTCCAAGGCGCTCTCAAATGATTGACGATCATCGGAGGTTTCAACGCAGGAACCAACGGCAAGGGGCGCCAATGCTGCCCGGAGCGATCGACATGCCATTCTTTCAACAGCGATAGACGGGCTCATGTGACGCCTAACGCCGGAGCTCAGCCGCGGATTTTCCGTAGCGCAGCGAAGGCAAATACGTCGGCAGGAGCGCATGGTTATGTGGCATCGCGGGCCGCCAGTGCTGTTTGGAGAAGCTTGGAAAGCTTTTGTGCCTCGGCTCTTGAAAGGGTGACTGGCAGCATTTGGTAACTGGCGAGACTTTTGGCCACAAACTCCAGGCCAATGGCCCTTTCCGGAGAACTACCGCCCAGGCGATGCACTTTGACTGCTAGGTGGTGGAATGGCGCCGATCGGCATACGGAGTCCTGCTGCTCCCGAGACGTCCCGAGTGTGCAACCACGCCGCTTATCACGCAAGGTCTGGCTTGTCTGTGGGCTCACGCCAACGGCGCCCGGGCATGGTGCAACACGGAACTGTTCCTGTATCGCGTTCTGCGGCACGGACAGATCGAGTGACGTGAGTCTTCAGTGCAAGGACAGCCACCCCATCGTCATTGCGAGGCCCGCGCCGCTCGATCTTCAATCAACGACGCACAAGATTTCGGCGTGGGCCGCGGCAATCCAGTGCTCCTCGTTCGCAAGAAGCAAGCGCGATTGCCGCAGTCGCTTGTGCTCCTCTCCATGAACTCATATCGTAAGTTATTGATATGAAACAATGGTTGCCACGCTGTGCTCTTCGCCCCAACGGGGCAGCACAAGTTAGCCTGGGGCAGCGCCCCAGGTAAGCAGCGCGTCGATCCCGAGCCCTGAAGGGGCGCCCAATTTTCGTTCGTGCGGCAAACCGGCCTGACCGTATGGGCAGCGGGCCTGATCCCGGGCGGCCGGTCCAGCATCCGACCATGGTTCGCCCTTTCAGGGCTCTGGTCTTCGTGGTCCGGTTTTCCTGGGGCATTGCCCCAGGCTAACGTGTGCTGCCCTTTCAGGGCGGTAAAGCAACAGCGAAACCCAACTGGATCGCCGCGGTCGCTTGGGCTCTCTCGCGATGACGAGGGTTCATGGCCCGGATGCATTTCGGGTCCCGAAAAGGCGTCTCTCCATGAACCCATAACGTAACGTATTGATTTTTCATTGCGAGTGTTCTCCCGGCAGGCAGAGCGAGTGACGCGGGAGATCGGTCCGATGACATCCATCACATCGTCATTGCGAGGCCCACGCCGCTCGATCTCCATTCAAAGACGTGCACGCTTTCGGCGTGGGCCGCGGCAATCCAGTGCTCCTTGTTCGTCAGAAGCAAACGCGATTGCCGCAGTCGCTTAGGCTCCTTCGCAATGACGAAGGTTCAAGGCCCGTGTGCAGTTCGGGTCTCCGAAAAGGCGTCCCGTCGTGTGCTGTCGCGGCCGCCGGCGCGATGTGGGTGTGGTGCGGAGATCGATTGATCATGCGCGCCGGGACCGCGCTACTGCTTTCGGTGGCCGGGTTCGAGGGCCTGGCACGTGCCGTCGCGGCCGCCGGCGCGATGTGGGTGTGGTGCGAAGATCGTTTGATCAGGCGCGCCGGGACCGCGCTACTGCCTTTCGTGAGCCGTGTTTCGAGTACGAGTACGAGTACGAGTACCGCGATGCTGAGTACGAGTACGGCGCCGCCGCAAGGACGCCGGTCGTACTCGTACTCAGTGCAACGGTACTCGTACTCGTACTCGATCTAGTCGCCTCTGCGCTCTTCGGAACAACTGCACAGACGTGAATGGCAACACGACGATCACCCTCGCCGGCTGACGCCACAATAACCGGGCCCGCCCCGGACGCTCAGCTCGAACGGCACCGATCTTCTGGGCCCTGGGCCCTGGGCCCTGTGCCCTGAGCCCTGGGTCGTGGCTTCAAACGTCAGCGCTCGCCTCACCCACCGCCCCGAGCCTCCCTCTCAGAGCTGCTGCATCCCCACCGCAAACCAGAACCCGGCCAGGTTGCGGGCAGTCTTGTTGCCTACGACGACCGCACGGCTGGCGCCGCCGTCGGCGGCGTCCCAGTCGCTGCGCTGGAGTGGGTTCAGCAGCGGTAGTTCGCGCTGCTCCAGTTGCTTGTTCAGCGGTGCCAGTTCGCGCGCCAGCAACTGCTCCATCCGTGTCTGCGCGGCGGCCAGTTCGGCCTGCAACTGGCCGTGGCGATCGAACTGGGTGGCGCTGGGTCGGCCATCGAAGCCGGTAATCTCGCCGTAGTAGTTGCCGTAGCGCTCGCGCAGCTGTATTTCGCCGGACACGAAGCCGCCGTCGGTGTCCGATGCCGCCAGGCTGCGACGCAGGCTGTCGAGCTCATCGGCCAGCTTGCTCGCGTCTCGACCCGGACGAGGACCCAGGGCCTCGGCGGCGCGCAGGGCCTGGTCGCGCAGATCGGTGACCTGCTCGGACAGGAAGGTCAGATCGGACAACTCGTCATACACCGCCATCGCGATGCCCTGCTGGGCGGCGCGATCCTCGGCGCTGTGCGGGCTGCGCGGATCCGGTCGCAGGCTGACCGTGCCTTCCAGCACCTGCTTGCCCTTGACCAGTTCGAAACGGTAGTCGCCTTCCGGCACGCGCGGGCCGACGAAACCGGGCACCAACTGCGTTGAAGGCGGGAACTTCGGCGCCTTCAGCCGGATCGGCCAGGCGACCCGAACGATGCCGCGGCGCTTGTCGACCGGCAGGCTGGCGATCTCGCTGCCATCGGCATCAAACACCTTCAGCTTCAGATCGCCAAACAGATGCCGCTTCTTCTGGTAAAAGGCGATCATCGCGGCCTCGGCCAGGGTTTCGCCGGTGAACTCGTCGTCGGCGCTGAACTCCTGCAGCGCGCCGCCGGACATCATCTGGCCGGGCCGGCTGGGCAGCAACACCAGGTCCTGTTCCAGACTGGCGGGATCCAGATTCCGCAACGGCGTCAGGTCGTCGATGATGTAGATGCCGCGACCGTGGGTGCCGATGATCAGGTCGTGCTCGCGCGGATGAATCACCAGATCATGCACCGCCACCTTCGGCAGATTTTCCTTGAAGCGGGCCCAGTATGCGCCGTTGTCGATGCTGATCCACAAGCCGAATTCGGTTCCCAGGAACAGCAGCTCCGGGTCGACCGGGTCCTGCTTGATGACCCAGGCATAGCTTTCGACCATGCTGGTGTCGATGCGCTGCCAGCGCTTGCCGTAGTCGTCGGTACGGTACAGCCAGGTCGCGAAGTCGCCGGTCCGATGGCCGTCGAAAGTGACGAAGGCGGTGCCGGCGGCGTGCGGACTGGCCTCGATCCGCGAGACCCAGGTGCCCTCGGGCACGCCATCAAAGCGCTTGCTCTGGTTCTCCCAGCGCCCGCCGCCGTCGCGGCTGAGGTGCACCAGTCCGTCGTCGGTACCGACCCACAGCAGCTGCGGATCGAGCGGTGATTCGGCAATGGTGTAGATCGTGGTGTTGTTCTCGGCGGTCGAGTTGTCGCGCGACAGCCCACCGGACATTGCCTGGCGCTGCCGTTTGGGATCGTTGGTGCTCAGATCGGGCGAGATCCGGGTCCAGCTCTCGCCGCGATCGTCGGAACGGTGCAGATACTGCGAACCGTAATAGAGCACGCCCGGCCGCGTCGGTGACAGGTGCAGCGGGGTGTTCCAGTTAAAGCGCAGCTTGTCGGATTTTGCGTCCGCCACCGGGGCGATCCGCTTGACCTCGTTCAGGCGCCGATCGACCCGCATCAGCTGGCCGCCCTGGTACTCGGAAAAGACCGTCATCGGATCCTCCGGGTCGGCGAACACCCAGAAGCCATCGCCAAATCCCACGCTGTGCCAGTCGCGGTTGCGAATCGCCATCCCGGCGCGTGACGGACCGACCCACGAACCATTGTCCTGCAGGCCGCCGTAGACCAGATACGGCTCCTGCATGTCGGCACTGACATGGTAGAACTGGCTCACCGGCAGGCTGCCGACGAAGCGCCAGTGGCCGCCGCGGTCATAGCTCGCATAAACGCCGCCATCGGTGCCCAGCAAGACGAACTGCGGGTTGCGCGGATCGATCCAGATCGCATGGTGATCGGGATGGACGCCACTGGCGAAGCTCATCGCAGAGAAGGTCTTGCCGCCATCTTCGCTGATGGTGGTGGTGAAGCCGGCGCGATAGATGCGGTCGGGATTGGCTGGATCGACCTTGATTTCGCCAAAGTAGAACGGCCGCAGCTGGATATTGGCCGAGCTGTTGACCTCGACAAAGCTCTGGCCTGCATCGTCGGATCGATACAGCGCCGTTTTCTTTGCCTCGACCAGCGCGTAGACGACTTCGGGCTTGCTTGGCGCCAGCGCGACCGAGATCCGGCCCTTGTCGCCTTGCGGCAAGCCCACGGTCAACTCAACCCAGGTGTCGCCGCCGTCGCTGCTGCGGTACAGGCCGCTGCCCGGACCACCGGAGTTGAAGAAGTCCGGATAGCGGCGGTACTGCCACATGCCGGCATAGAGCAGCTTTGGATTGGTTTCGTCGAAGGCCAGGTCCGAGCAGCCGGTATCGGGATCGACATGCAACACCAGTTGCCAGCTGACCCCGCCGTCGCGCGAACGGAACACCCCGCGCTCCGGATTGGCATTCCAGGCACCGCCGGTTGCGCAGACATAGACCGTATTGCCGTCGGTCGGATCGACCAGCAGTTCGGCCACCCGCTCGGTGCGCTCCAGACCGACCCGCTTGAAGCTGTCGCCACCGTCGCGGCTGACGTAGACGCCGTCGCCGACGCTGACGCTGTTGCGGACCCGGCTCTCACCGGTGCCGACCCAGATCACCTTGTCGTCCTGCGGGTCGATCCGCAGCGCACCGATCGACTGCACATGCTCGTCGAACACCGCCTTGAAGCTGATCCCACCGTCAATCGAGCGCCAGACGCCACCGCTGGCGGTACCCACGAAGATTTGCAGCGGATCGGACTGGCTGGCATCGATGCTCGCGATCCGGCCGCTCATCGTGGCCGGACCGATGGCTCGGGCGCGCATCCCGCCGAACAGGTCGGAATCGTACGGCACGTCGGCGGCGCCCACATCCAGCGCGAGGCCCAGGCACAGCAGGGTCAAGGTGATTCGGCGGCCGGCATGCATCGGAAATCAACCTTCGGTCGCGGCAGGCGCGGCGGGCGCGGCCTCCGGCATACTGAAGCGGTCATCAGCCAGTGCCGAACCGGTCTCGATGGTCTGGATGGTGATCGTCTGCGTTCCCATCGGGGTCGAACTGGAAATCGAGTAGGGGAAGATCAGGCCATCGACTTCCTTGTAGTCACCCAGGGTAGTGGAGATCTCCAGCGTCTGACCCATCTGCTCGACCTTCGAAGCGGTCTTGATCGGCAGGTAATACTCGGCGTCCAGCCACCAGGTCTCCTCATCACCATTGGCCTTGCTGATCTTCAGCTTGTAGGCGTCGGTGCCTTCGATCGGTTCGGCGCCCATCATTTCGATGCTGTGGCCCTTCGCCTTGTAGTCCACCAGCGGACCATCGATGTCGGCCATATCCTTGATCGTCTTGAGCTGGTCCTCGGCCATCGGCTCGGCATCGAGCTTGCCCAGGAACGGCATCACCGCCCAGCCCGTCTTGCCGTCATAGGCCTGGATTGCGGTCATGCCCTGCAGATCGAACTCCATCCGCACCTTCGAATCGCGCGCAAACTCGATCCGAAATGGCGCCTCCATCGGCCCCATCGTCATGTTGCCGGTCATCCGCGCGGTCTTCAGCGCCTTCCAGGCATCCGCACCACCGCGCGCCTCCTGATACTTCTCGACCAGCTCGTCGACGCTGGGCTCAGCCCATGCGGGCGCAGCCACGAAAAACAGCAGACCGCAGGATAGGGCAAGGGCAGACTTCATGACGGTGGCTCTCCAGCCGGTTGGAATGCGCGAAATCTAGGCGGTTGCGGGGGAAATTGGTAGTGACGTTGGTCATTAAGAGCGAGGGCCCAGGGCACAGGGCCCAGGGCACAGGGCACAGGGCCCAGAAGAGCCGCTGCGGCATCCGCAGGATGTCGGTGAGCTTGGCGAACCGCATCGAGCAAGGGCCCAGAACGCTGCGGCCAAGTGAAGTCGGTGTCGGGGTCGGGGTCGGGGTCGGAATCGATCCGCTACCCGGCGTACCCCGGCTCCTCCTCGCAAACCGTGTTACCACGCCGCCACTGTTTTGTCAGCATTTCCGCGATCCGCTCAGTTGCGGCAACAAGCCCAGTCGACGTACTTGATGGCTGCGCGGTACGCGACGAGTCGTTCGTGTCCAGCCCTTGCTTCCGATTCCGATTCCGATTCCGACCCCGACCCCGACCGGCCCAAACTTTGCCAGCCGCCGCCTCCGCCTGCGATCCTCCTACCCTTCTGCAGCCCAAATCCCGAGCATGGCCCAGAGCACGCCTACCGAACCCTCCTTGCGCTTACGCGTATTTCGCCAGCTCCACCCACCCGCCAACGAGCATGGGCTTTCGCTGGTCAACAAGTGCCTGGTCGTGCTGATCCTGTTGTCTGTGCTGACCGCGGTCATCGAGACCGAGGTCAGCGTGCAGAGCAGCGCGGTGCAGTTTTTCTGGCTGCTGGAGATCACCTTCAGCGTCATCTTCGCGGTCGAGTACACGGCGCGCCTGTGGGTGGTGCCGGAGAATCCGCGCTTTGCCGGCCGGCGCTTTGGCCGTCTGCGCTACATGTTCACGCCGGCGGCGCTGCTCGACCTTGCAGCGCTGCTGCCGCCTTTGCTGAGCCTGGCTGGCGGCGAGACCTTTCTGCTCCGTGCGGCGCGGCTGCTGCGCATCCTGCGACTGGCCCGGCTCGGCCGTTTCTCGACCGCGATGCAGCACATCGGTGTGGCCATCCGCTCGCGCCGCTATGAGTTGCTGCTGAGTCTGGGCGTCGCCTTCGGCCTGCTGCTGACCTCCTCGACTCTGCTCTATCTGGCCGAGCAGGAAGGCCAGCCGGAAAGTTTCGGCAGCATTCCGCGCGCCATGTGGTGGTCGATCGCCACGCTGACCACGGTTGGCTACGGCGATGTCTACCCACTGACCGCGCTGGGCAAGTTCTTTGCGGCGATCACCGCGATGACCGGCATTGGCCTGATCGCGATGCCCACTGGCATCCTCGCGGCCGCCTTCAGCGACGCACTGCAGCGGCATTCGGAGCGAGACGAGCAGAAACCTTAACCCCGGCTGGCCGGCTGGCCCGTTGTTCAGCTTTCGAAAGCGGCCATGTCGGTCGCTCACCGGAGCCAGCCATGCCCCAGATCAACCCTTCCCGTCTGCGTCCCCTGCCCGCCGCGCTCGCCGTGGCCCTGCTGCTGGGTGCCTGCACGACCGCCAACGAAACCCCGCGCAGCGTCGATGACAAGCGCGAGATCAGCCTCAACGAGCACGAACGCGATGACCGCGACGTCAGTAGCGACGTTCAACGCCTGGAGAGCCGGGTCCAGGAAGCCGTGACCGGCGCCGAACTGGCGGCGCAACCCTACCCCGCAACAGCGCCCGCCGAACCGGCGCCGTCCTATCCGACAGGTGGCCAGGCCAAGGCGCTACGAGCGCGAC
>JBGTIE010000822.1:0-11373 GCA_041745855.1 Lysobacterales bacterium
GCGCCCAGCGGCCGGCGCTGCCGCCGCGCATCTCGACGTTCTTCAGCAGCGCAGACGCCACGTGGCTGAACACCGATGCCGATGGCGGCGGCGGCAGCTCCGGCAAGTCGAACTCCAACGAACCGTTCAGCACCAGCGCACCACCGTTGGGTACCGGCAGCGTCTTGTACAGACAGAAGATCCCGATGTCGCCGATGCTGCCAAGTGCGCGCGGGCCATCGGACGACAGCAGCGACAGGGCGCAGTCCTCGATCAGTAGCAAGCCATGCCTTTCGGCCAATTGCTTCAATTCGGCGGCCGGGCCGGGGAAACCGGCGTAGTGGATCAGGTACAACGCGCGGGTCCGCGGCCCGATCTTCGCCTCGATATCGCCGACATCGACATCCCAGCGGCGGCCAACGCGGTAGAACACCGGGATCGCTCCGGCATCAACCAGCGCGGCGATCTCGACGCCATGGTGGTACGACGGCACCAGCACTTCGCGGCCAACCAGGTCGAGCCGGCGCACCATGTGCCAGATCGCATTGCGGGCGAAGTAGAACCAGCGGGTGCGCTCGGAGTTGAACGGTGGCAGCGCCGGGGAGGAGGTCGATGGCTGCACCAGCATGAGCGGGTACAGCGTCGGGCACTCTGGCACAAATACCTTGGTGTTCCTGGGGGTGGCGTTCATGGCGGTGATGTTCATCGATTGCCTCTGTGGCTTAGGCGCTTGAGCAATGGCGCGATGCGGAACTTGAGCGCGTGCAGCAGCGCGCCGCGCACGCCCCGGAACAGATAGATCCACTGGTGTGGACGGCGCAGCGCGGTCCAGTCGCGTTTCCACGGCATGTCGGGGCCGAGGAAGTCGAACTCCCGCAGGCCGCGAGCAATCGCGTCGCGCAGCACGTCTTCCATCAGCAGTTGGCCCGGGCTGCAGTCGCCGCAGGCTTCGTCATAGGCCGGCTTCAACAGCAGCAGCCGGCCATCGTGCTCAAGCGCGAACTGGAACGCGATGGCGCGCCCGTCGACCCGCAGGAACCACAACGCCAGCCGACCGTTGCGCGCCGATTCCGTCGCCAGTTCGCGGTAGAAGGCGTGCGTTTGAGGGTCCTGCCGGATCGCGCTGCCAGCTTCGCCTTTCCAGCCGCTGGCCTCCAGTGCCAGGCCTTCATCCAGGCGCGACGCCAGCTCGGGTCCGCCGCTGCAGCGTTCAAGCGTGACCGTGCCCTGGGTCGCCAGTCGACGCCGCCGACGGCGCAGGTTCGCGCGGAACTTGCTGTGCAGCGTGGCATCGAGTTCGCGCCATTGCCGAGGCAGCGGGATATACGGCGATTGCACCGAATCCCAGCTGCCGGCGACAAGTCCGCCGCGCGCCGCTGCCAGCAGCAGCGAGCGGGCCTGGCCGGGATGGGGCACATCCATCAGCCGCAGCACGTCCCAGTCGGTGCGCTGGCGCAGGAAGTCGATGAAGCGGCCGGCGGCCCCGAGCGGATCGTCGGCAAGCATGTCAAAACGACAGGAGTGCAGGTTGGCCGCCGACTGCCATTCACGCATCGGAACGCCGTACATGCGTTGGCGTGTCGCCAACAGCGGCAGCACCGCAACCAGCTGGCCGCCGGCATCGTGCAGCGTGAGCAGCCGAAGTTCCGCGTCGGCGGCGAAATGCTGCAGCCACAGGCGGATGAAATCGTGGCGCTGGAACAGCACGTCGCCACAGCGCGACGACAGGGCCTGCCATTCGTCTGCCAGGGCAAGGAACTGCGCACCTGAGGTCAGCAGCTGCACATCCATCGCTGCGCTTCGGTCGACCGTGGTCGGTCGGTCTACACGAGGTTCGGCAAGGGTCAGCGTATTGGGCAACGCGGGTTCCATCGGGCGTCGGTCCTGTCGGAGTCGGACGGCATGGCGGGGCTAGTCGATGCTGCCTGCAATCAACGCTGGCCTCCGTGCGATACCGAACACCCGCGCATCGACCCGGTGCGCAAATTGCCGCATCCTGTCAAAGTAAGGGCACGCGCGGGCGTGGGTGGTGGAAGCCGCCCTGCGCCTCGATCTCAACCGGTCTGGATGGAGGTCAAAACGTGTCCTATGACGTCAGCGTGAGCGTGGCGGGAAGCACTGACGACAAGTCCGCCGAGGCGCAGTTTGCGCTGCCTGCGGGCGCAGACCTTGCGCGCCTGGAGCGCCTGCTGGTCCGCCTGCGTGCGCTGGATCCTTCTGCCGAGATCGAGGAGGAGCACAAGCAGGGCGTGCTCTGCGGATTTACCGTGGTCGAGTCCGACAGGCTGCCGTATATGGAGATCGGTGCGCGCGGCGGCGCAATCAGCATGAGTCTGGCCAGCGACCCGGTCGTGTTGTACCGGACGCTGCTGGAGGTGAGTGGGGAGTTTGAGCGTAGTGGTTATGCGTTGTTCGATCATCAACTGGGCGCCGTCATCCTGCCGGCAGTCCGGTTCGAAACCTTCATGCAACAGTTCGCCTCGCAGTGGGATACCCAGCCGGCTTTTGATCTCTGGCTGCAGACGGTGGTCGATGAATCGCTCGCGGGTCAGGCGGTCAAGGCCAAAGCCAAGCCCCATCGGTCGCGTTCAACGGCAGTTTCCGTGGTCGTGCTGGTGCTGGTGCTTTTGTGGGGCCTGGTCAAGCTGCGTGAGGCAGGGTATTTCTGATAAACCAGCGGCAGAGGCGCACAGATGCAACCATCCGGATATCACTGCGTCATCTGCAAAGGCTCGATGCCACTCGATGCGCCGCAGGCCCACCGCCTTGACCCATGCGGATTGGTGCTCGTGGCCAACTCTGATTGCGAGTGGCGAGACCAGCGGGAGCAGACCTTCTGGTGCCATTTTGAGTGCTTCCGTAGGCTAGTTGACGACGACGGCGTGCTGTACATCCAGGAAGCCGACTTCCCTACCAAAGGCGAGTCCGCGGTCGAATATGCGGCCGAGGACGGCGCTGACTGAATTGCGCCGATACAGGGAGCAGATGTTGAGATGGTGGTTCGTTCTGGGTGCCGCAGGCCTGGCAATGTTCGAGGCCGCGAAAGTCTATTTCATCATGCCCTTTCCGGGCAGTCAGCCGCTCGGCGCGGTCGACATTGCCGCCCGCAGCCCAACCGGAACCCCCAGCTGCACTCGGGCAGTGCCGCAACTCGGAACCCCGAGTTGCACTCGGGCAACGAAGCGACCAGTCCCCAACCCACGCCTCAAACCCACCAACCCCTAACACCCCCGACCAAAGTGCATAGCGGCGCCAGGTCGCCGCACTCCAAAAAGAGCCGCACGCCCAACAATTTGGAGTGCGCTGGCCTGACAGCGCTTTGCTCCTGGCCTCAATCCGCCCGCAGCCCAACCGGAACCCCCAGCTGCATTCGGGCAGTGCCGCAACTCGGAACCCCGAGTTGCACTCGGGCAACGAAGCTACCAGTCCCCAACACGCCTCAAACCCACCAACCCCTAACCCCCCGACCAAAGTGCAAAGCGGCGCCAGGTCGCCGCACTCCAAAAGGTGCGTCACGCAAGAGCGCCGCTGAACCCGATCGGATGTGGCTGTGCGTCGTTTTCCTGAGTCTCAACGCCGATCGGGTACAACGGCCTACATGGAACTCGCTCACCGAGGCCAGCCGCTCGCGCCTGTTGGCGATCTTGCCGTCTTGCACCAGCCAGGCCTTGATGCGCTCGGCCTGCTTTGTTCGGTAGTCTTCGATCGGGGGCCGGTTCCCGTGTTCGGCGACATGTCGGAGCCAAGAGCGGCAGCAAGCTGCCAAGATCAGAGCGGTAGCAAGCTACCGCACTCCATATTTGCTCATCGCCGAGAAGGCCAGCACCCGCACCGCGTAGATCTGCGCCAGTGCGTTCATCCGCTCGACGACCCAGCCTGGGGCAATCGAGCAACGGTGCTTTGCTCGCTGTCGTCCATACGTATCAGAGCACAGGACCCGCCACCGCCATTGCGCGCGTGATTTCCGCACGGGCCGCCACCCGGCGGGAGCAGGCGCAGTACAGCGGCCTGTCACAAACATGATATAGGTGAACCTTATGAACCCCATTGAACATGACATCCCGGCCGAGATCGACTTCTCCCAGGGCGTCCGCGGCAAGTTCCATCGCCCCGGACAAAAACTTCGCCTGCCGGTCTACCTTGACGATCCGGTACAGATGCGCCTGCTCGCCGTGGCCAGCGCCAAGGGCGTCGAACTTTCTGTGCTGGTCAACGAGCTGCTGCGCAAGGACATCGAACTGATCGAGATGGCTCAATAAGGCGAAGCCAGGCGCTGTTTCGCGCAAAGCACAGACCAAAGCACAGCAAAGCACCACAAAGCACAGGACAGCCACACGATTGAACCAGTGCCGGCGGCAGCCCAAAAAAAAGCCAAGGACATCCACTTTTCGTCGGGAAAATCTAGCGGCAGCCAGGGTCGCAGTCGTTCGACCACCCAAGGATCCATCGCCAGCGCGAGCTGCTGGTGGTCACGGAACAGCCAGGCGATCCGCTTGCGCTTCTCCTGCAGCGGCAAGTCGCTGTCGCTCACTGCCAGTATCGCCTCGTGGGTCCAGGCGGCGGGCACCCCGTTGACGGTAAGCGACGAAAGCGGCGGCCTCGGGCCGGCTGCGTGCGCCGCGGAGCAGGTTTTCCCAGTCCGGCTGCGGTCCCGGATGCGGCACGTACGTGCCCTTCGCGAGCTCGGCCTTCATCCGCTCCAGCTCGGGGTCGCGCGGCCTTTCCTGGCCGTCGGTGATCGCGGCAAGACGCATCTCGAGCTGGGCGGCGTAGATCTCCATACGTTCCCAGCTCGGCTCCATCCAGAACAAGCGCAACGGGTCGTAGTTGTCCACCTGCATCGTGACGTCGCGCTCGGCGATCCAGTGCAACGCCGGCGGCTCGGCGGCAGTGGCCGTGGCCGGTGCCGCCAGGGTCAGCGCAAGGAGCGCAATCACGTGGGAGCGGTGCGTAGTCATGACCACCTCGGTGTCTGCAGTGGACACAGCCTAGCGCGGCCATGTGGCGGAGCGCGGGCGCGATGCGGGCAATCGGTGGCAGCGGATTGCCCGCAAATCGGTGTATACGGAAATCGGCGTCTTCACCAGCAAGAGCGCCGCTGAACCCGATCGGAAGGGGCTGCGCGTCGTTTGTCCGGGCACCGCGCCGATCGGGTACAACGGCCTACGAGGGCCTCTCTGACCGATGCCAGCGATGTGCTAGCTAGCTCGCCGCGGCCCGCTGGCCGGCACCGGTGGACCTGACGCGCCGAACGGGCAGGGCGGTCGCTTCAATTTGAGCGCGCTTTTGAACGCAGGGCTGAGGGCTGAGGGGTCAGGAAGCGCCGCCAACACGGATGCCCCCCGGGCACAGCCGCACACCGGAGCGCCAGCCGAGCTGCATTAGTCGTGCAGTCTCTTCCACTCTGCTCTCCTTCGTGTCCCTCGTGTCCTTTGTGGTCAATCAGCTCTTCAGCTCTTCAGTTCTTCAGACCTGTCTTGACAACCTCGGCTCGGGCAAACGAGGTTGCATCGATTTGAATCGCACCGCGCCCAACCGCTTCAGACTGGTATCCCGAACGCCATCGCAGCACACTTGGCGGGTCGCCTTTGCGGATCGAATCGTGAGCAACGAAGTTCAGGATCTGGACAAGCAGCGCTGGCAGCAGGCACGGGCGATATTTGACGAGTTGATCGACCTTCCGCTGCCGCAGCGCGAACCTCGTCTGCTGGTGGCCTGCGGGGGAGATGCCGCACTGCTGGCCGAAGTTCGCTCACTGCTGGCCGCCGATGTCGAGGACGACGGGCCGGGCCGCACCAGCACGCTGGCGCTGAATCGCGCCGCACCGGATCTGCTGGATGAACTGGGCGAGGAAGCCCAGCGCAAGACGGCTGATGCCTGGATCGGAACCCGCCTCGGCGCGTGGCAGTTGCAGCGGCAGATCGGTCGCGGCGGCATGGGCGCGGTCTATCTGGCCGAGCGCGCCGATGGCGCCTATCAGCAGCAGGCCGCGGTCAAGCTGGTCCGAGCCGACTGGGACAGCGATGAGTTGCTGCGGCGCTTCCACGCCGAGCGGCAGATCCTGGCCCAACTCAGTCATCCGAACATCGCCCGCCTGCTGGACGGCGGGCTGAGCAACGATGGCAAGCCCTATCTGGTGCTGGAGTATGTGTCTGGGCACAACTTCATCGAGCACTGCGACACGCTTCGCCTCGGTATCGGCCAGCGCCTGGCGTTGTTCCTGACTGTCTGCAGTGCGGTGGAGCATGCCCACCGCAACCTGATCGTGCATCGCGACCTCAAGCCGTCGAACATCCTGGTCGGCGACGACGGTCAGGTGAAGCTGCTGGATTTCGGCATCGCCAAGATGCTCGAGACCGACGGCGCCCGCACGGCGACTGCTGCGCGCACCTTCACCCCCGAGTACGCCGCGCCGGAGCAGGTGCGTGGTGAGCCCGTCACCACCAGCGTGGATGTGCATGCCCTCGGCCTGCTGCTGTTCGAACTGCTGAGCGGGGAGCGGCCCTATGCGGCAAGCGCCTCCACGCCCGCCGCTCAGGAACGCGCGATTCTCGAGCTGGAGCCCCCGCCGCCTTCACGCGCCAGCCGGACCGATCGCCAGCAGGCGATCACGCTGGCCGACGCCCGCGATACCGATCCGGCCACGCTGAGCGCGATGCTGCGCGGCGACCTGGATGCGATCGTACTGACGGCCTTGCGCAAGGACCCTGCGCAACGCTACGCCTCGGTCAGCGTGCTGGCCGACGACGTCCGTCGCTACCTGTCGAAGCAACCGGTCCAGGCACGGCAGGGCCACTTTCGCTACCACGCCACCCGCTTCCTGCAGCGGCATGCCCTGGCCGCCGGGCTCAGCGCAATGGCGGTATTGATCCTGATCGGCGGGCTGCTGCTGTCACTGTGGCAGGCCGAGCAGACCCGCCAGCAACGCGACCTGGCGCGGATCGAGGCGGAGAAGGCTACGGCGGTGGCCGGCTTCCTCACGGAGCTACTTCGTGGCGCCAATCCGCTATATACCGACGGCGCAAGTCCTACGGCGCGTGACCTGCTGGATACCGCGGTCCAGCGGATTGATGAGCAGACCGACATGGGCGTCGAAGTACGCGCCAGTCTGTTGAACACGATGGGGTCCGCCTATCGGGCCCTGGAACAGCACGCAGTGGCGGAATCCCTCTTTGAGCGGGCATTGGAGGACGCCGGGCTGATCGGAAACGTGCGGCTGCAGGACAGCGCTCTAAGCGGCTTGATCCTGACCAAGACCTCACTGGGCAAATTGGATGTCGCCCTGGAACTGGCCAGGCGCAGACTCAATTTGCACGAACACCACGACTTCGCCGATGCCAGCTTGCGTCGTGCGGCGAGGGCTGCATACGGTAGCGCGCTGTTCCTACGTCGGGCGCTTCGAAGACGCCGCGAGCGAGCTGCTGACCGTGCACGAGGAGCTGCAGGGCCTGGGTAACTCGGGATATCTGGAGGCATATCGATTTCTTGGTGCACTCTCAACCGCCCTGATCAGACTCGATCGTGGCGACGAGGCGCTCGCGATCACGGAAGGCGGATACAACGCAGCACTTGCCGATCCCGCCATGCCGTTGTTTCAATCGGTGCCGCTGATCAATGCGCACGCTGTCTCCCTGGGCGAGTCAGATCGCTTCGAGGATTGGGAGGCCGCAAGCCGCATTTTTCTGGAGCAGAGCATCAAGTTGTATGGTGAGGACACGATGCAGGTGTCATCGGCTTACCAACACCTGGCTGGTGCCCTTGCGAAACTTCAACGCTATGCCGAGGCCATCGCCGCAATCGAGAGGACGGTCTCCATCCGCCGCCAGCTGATGAGCGCCGACGACCCAGGACTGGCTGCCACGCTCAATTACTCGGGAGGCATCTACCTGAGGAGCAAGCACTACGACGAGGCGCTGGCGCATACGGAAGAAGCCTTGCGGATATACGAAATCAGTCATGCCCTGGAAAGCCGTGGCGGCATCCGGGCACTGCATCAGAAGGCGCGCATCCACGAGCTACGCGGCGAGTACCAGCGGGCGATGGAGGAAATGGTGCGGGTACTTCCCTTTATTGGCGGCGAGCCCGATCACTTCGTCGGCCAGCAGGCGGCCGCGCCACTGCTCCTCCATGCCCGACTTGAGCATCGGGCGGGCCGACTGCCCAAGGACTGCGCACCACTCGATCGCCTTCTGGGCCTGGAGCCGATTCGTCCTGAAGAACTGATCGAGGCACGCATCCTGGCCGCCGCCTGTGCCTCGCAACACGGGGATCGCGCACGTGCGGCCGAACTTCTCGCCACTTTGCCCGAGGCCTTACCGGAGCAGGAACTGACCCAGTACACCCGGGCCCTGTATCAGCAACTGGCACAGTCGCCAACAAGCTCAGCCCATTGAATCTATTGCCGAACGTCCTACTCGTACTCCTACTCGTACTCCTACTCGTACTCGTACTCGAAAGCAAAGCTGATGGCTTCGAGTACGAGTACGAGTACCGCGATGCTGAGTACGAGTACGACCACTGCTCGGATCGCTCCGAACCGGCGCGGAAACATCTGTTTGACTCGCACCCCCCAGCCGCGTCAGGCGTGCCCCAGTTCACGCGCAATGAAGGCCTTCGCAACGCGCGTGTCGCGCTTGACGGTGGGCTCGGACACGCCCAGCAGCTTCGCCACGTCGGTTACCTCCATGCCGGCAAAAAAGCGCAGTTCGACCACTTCGACCAGGCGTGGGTCCAGCTCTGCCAGCCGCCGCAGGGCATTGTCCATCTGCAACAGATTCTCTGCCTGGGCGTCTACGGGCAGTGCTTGCCCGTCGAGCGAATCGAGCGACAGGTGTTCGGCGCCGGCGCCGCGCATGTCGGTCAGGCGGGCCCTCGCGTAGTCGATCACGACCTGGCGCATGGCCTTCGCGGCGGTGGCGTAGAAGTGCTTGCGGCTGGCCAGATCCAGGTCATTGCCCTGACCGTAGAGCTTGATCCAGACCTCGTTGACCAGCACGCGGGTGTTGAGCGTGCCGCCGCGACGATGCCTTGCCAGCTCGGCACGGGCAATGCGCAAGAGCTCCTCGTGGACCTCCGACACCGATGCGCCGTGGGCCTTTGCATCGCCCAGGCCGCAACGCAGCCCCTGGGTGATCGATCCGCCATCGAGGCCCGTCGCGCCCATCTGCCAGCCACGGTTGTGAAGCCGGCGTCAGGATAGCGGTCTACTTGGCGCCGGAGCAAGCTACTCGAAGCCGTCGCGCAGCAGCACATCGCCCCAGGCGATAGCTCAGCGGCAGTGACTGGGCCACTCAGTGCCGCTGACCTTGGACGGATCTGGCCTGGGTCCTGAGCCCCGGGCCGTTCGACCCTGGTTCCATCGTCTGGACAACCCGTTACAAACGACCGCTCTCCAGGGCGTTGATCCGGGCTTCCAGCGCTGCGTTGCGTTCGCTCAGTTCACGCAGGGCTTCGACCAGCAATGCGGTGGTGCCGCGTTCGCCGATGCTCAGATAGCCTTCTTCGCTCTGCTGGACCCAGTCCGGGAAGACCTGTTGGACTTCCTGGGCGAGAAAGCCGGTTTGCTCGCCCTGCGGCAGTGCAACGCCGCCGGGTAGTGCGTCCACGCTGTAGTGGAAGCGCACCCCGCGCAATTGCAGCAAGCGATCGAGCGCGCCTTCGAGCGGTTGCACGTCGTGCTTGAGGCGGGCATCGGAGACCTGGTCCCAACTGGTGCCACCGCCGGACTTGAACGCGGTGCCGTTGGTGCGAAACTCGACCCGGGTGGTGTTGAGCGTGGTATTGGAGTCGGTGCCGAAGGTGAAGCGCAGGTCCCCGCCGTTGCCGGTGGTCTCGCGCACCAGTCCCCAACCATTGACGAAGTTGCCGTTGTTGACCTCGCCCAGCGCCAGCACCGAGCCGAAGTTGCCGCCGTTGTCGCTCATCAGGTAGATCTGCGCATCACCCGACTCGATCACCATGTCGACCGGATCGGCACCGGCCAGCGCGGCGACATTGACGTTGAGATTGGTGCCGACCAGGTGCATGCCGTTGGCGGCACGCATCCGCACCTGGTTGGGGCGCGCCGAGGCGAAGTTGGAGTTGACGTTGTCGGCCCAGACAAAGGCGCCGTCGTGGATGGCCCGCGCGAAGTTTCCGGCGGCGAAGCTGGAGGACCCGCTGGCGAGGTTGTTGATACCGCCGGGGATCGTCGCGCCGGTGCCGGTGGCCGAGTTCTGCAAGCCGCCGCCGACCGCTGCCCTTTGGCCAGCGAAGTTGCTGTTGCCGCCGGCGATCGCGCCGTGCAAACCGTCAACGGAGTTGAGGATGCCCCCGCCTATACTGGCGCCGAAGGCCCGAGACTGGTTGTTGCCACCGCCGGCGACAGTGCCGTACGCGGCCGTTGCCTGGTTGCTCTCGCCACCGCCAATGGTGGCGAACTCGGCATCGGTGAAGTCGGCGTTGGCGGTGCCGGTTAGGTTAGGTTGTTGCGGCCACCGCCGATGGTGCCGTACTGGTCGCGCGAGATGTTGGTGAAACCGGATGCGCCGCCTCCGGAAATGACGGAGCCCTGTGCCAGGCTCTGGTTGGATCCGAAACCGAAAATGACGCTGGGACTGGCGGCTCCTTGAACGGCAAAGACACCGACCCGCTGGTTGTTGACGCGGAAGCTCAACGGCGTGGTATCAAGGGTGCCGAGGAAATTGGTGGGGTTTGCCAGGCCACTGTTGCCACTGGTGCCCCAGCAGGCGGCCGGATTGCCCTTCGCCAGATCACGTTTGGGCAGCGTTTCGAAACTGTCGGCACCACTGTCGCGGACGGCCAGTTGCAGCCACAACTCGGGCTGCGCCTGCTGCGACGCATCGAGTTCCAGCGGCAGTTCGAACTTGCCGTTCTTGACGCTGACCGCGTGAAAGGTCACTGGCGCGCCGAGGGCGTCTTTCGAATCATGATGCGGGTGCAGACTGACCTGAATGTCGAAGTGGCCTTCGGCTGGCTTGCCGGCGTCGTCCAGCACCCCGTGCCAGTTGAGAGACTCGGCACTGGCCGGGCCACTGACGCAAGCCAGCATCAGGGCGAGACCGGCAATGGGCAGACGCGAACGGCCGAACGAGAGGTGACGGAAGGGGATCGTGCTTGGCATGACGGCGGTTCCTGGGCTGAAGAGGTGAAAAAGGGGTCTGTTGCGGTGGGGGACTGCGGAGAGGGGGCGGATCGGAGCAATCAGAGACCGACTGGGCAGGCCCTCAATCCTCAAATCCGTCCATGAACAGCGCGTCGACCGGCTCGCAAGCACTGCCGGTCTGCGCGCTCTTGGCGCCCACCAGTTCGAAGCGCGGGGCGGCCACCTTGGTCCTGGGCTGAGCGAGGACACTGAATCGGCCAGCCTCGGTGACGGGCTGGACCTCAGCCGTC
>JBGTIE010000823.1:0-3513 GCA_041745855.1 Lysobacterales bacterium
GCGCTGGTTGCGAAAATAGTCATCAACCGGCGCATGCGCTGCCCAAGCTGCATTGATCAGTGGCGAGCCGGCCAACGGCGCCGGATCAAAATTGCCGATCAGCGGGCCCACGATCATTGGCGACCCGCTGCACAGGCTACCTGCCGGGCAGGCGTTGTTCTTGACGCCGTGGATGAAATTCTTGGTCCAGGTCAGTTGTTCGCTGCCCCCATCGGAATAATGCAGGCAACTGGCTTCCCAGGGCTGACGCCAGTCCGTGGTACCGAGCATCAGGTTGTTGCTCAGGTTCAACCGGGCGTTACTGCCACCACCGCTGCTCAGGACCAGGCAATCCCCTTCGCTGGTGATCGAGTTGTTGATGACGTCGACTACGCTGCTGCTGTCCATGCCGACCGACAAGGCATTGCCGAGCGCCCGGCAGTTGTCGCCGGGATGCATGTTGCCGTGGCCGACGAAATAGGCGCAGTTGCCGACGATGACCGAGTTTTCGATCCGCGCCTTGCCCTTGGTCTTGAGCTGGTTGCCGGCATTGCCCTCGAACCAGCTGCGTTTGACGGTGATCTGACCACTCGCGTTCATGTAGAGCAGATCGATGCCGTCGGACGTGTTGTGGTGAATGATCGAGTCTTCGAAGATCCAGTGGCCACCGGTCGCGGCGGTGCCCATTCCGTCGCCGTATCCGCCCGCCGTCTGGCCCCAGCAACCGAAGGGCTCACCGCTGGGATAGCGCTCGCCGCAACCATTCCAGGCCAGTTCAAATTCGCGAAAGATGATGTTGCCCGAATTCGAGCTGTTGGCGCCGAGGTCACCGTCCCACCCGGCCCAGGGATTGGCCCGGATGGTCAGACGCTCGGTCGTCCAGTTGCTGATGCGCCCGGCGAGGACGCCACGGTTGGCCATGCCATGCACATTCACGTCGCGCATCAGCACATTGTTCGAGTCGCTCGCCTTGATGCCGGTGCCCGACCAGGTGCCCCAGGGCGGGGTGTCGCGGTTGCAGCGATTGACCTCACCGCTGCAGTTGCCCCCGTGGCAATGGTGTTCAATGCAGCTGCTGCGATCGGTGATCTCCAGGCAGGCGACCTCGACGTTCGAACTGCCCTGCAGATTGAGCACCATCGAAGCGCGCTCGGTGCCCCAAAGCTGGGGCGCCGCCGGGCAGCCGGTCGCATGTCCGTTACCCAGGATCCGGGTGGGCTGACTTGCCGAAGGGCCACTGGGCACCGGCGCCATATGGCAATCCCAACTCCAGTTCTGATGGCAACCGGTCGCACCGGCCGCTCCCAGCCCCATCATGAAGTTGCCAGCGCCGATCAACAGCGTGTCGCCACCGGTAATCCGCGCCGGGCCGCCGGGCGGCAGCGCCATGAAGGGATGTTTCCAGGCGCAGGCCTGTTGGGTACCGCTGCCGGAATAAGCGGCGTTGGCCAGTCCGGTGCACTGGGTGGCATCGCCGCCATCGGCGCGGACATGGAAGGTCGCACTGAAGGCCGGCGTGGCCAGCAGCGACATCAGGAAAATCAGGAACAGAAGTGTCAGGATGTGTCGTGATCGGACAGTCATTCAGTTTCCTCCAGGGGAACTATGGTTCGAACTGGACAGGCGTCCACGCAGCGCTGTACAGCGCTCAGGGGAGCCCGGCAGCCGGTTGACATGAATCAGAAATCGACGGCTCGAAAAAAGTGAACTTGAGCTGGATCCGGGGGTTCGCAGCCCGCTGACAATGAGGTAGTCAGACGACGGGCGCTTCCCGACGGCTGCATCTTGCCGCTTCGGAACCGGCAGAAAATGCGACGCTCGTCACACTTTTCTCATCTGGATGGGAGTCTTTCGGCCCATTCGATCTTAATGTGTGCTAGCGAACAGACGGTTTCCGTTCGCTTTCCGTTAAAGGCCGCACTTCGCCCCCTCAAGCTGCTTCGATGCTCGCCGTCCGACTTCAAGACGCCGATTGCTGCCTGAGATTCCCCAGCTTCTTCTCCGCGTTCTCCGCGGCTCCGCGTGAGGATGCTTTTGACGTCGGAGTCGGAATCGGAATCGGGGTCGGAATCGGAACCGGAATCGAGAACCGCAGGGGATCTGGCCACCAACGACTAGCCGTGTACCCGGCAGTCATCGAGAACGTCGTCAAGGAGTATCGCCGCACTCAACCAGATCGTTGCGATGCTGACAACGCTGGGGCGGCGCGGCTACGAGGTTAACGAGGAGGCAGTCGGATACCCGGGCAAGGGATCGATTCCGATACCGATTCCGACCCCGAAGGTGAGATCGCTGGCAGAGAATTCGGCATTGACGGGAGCGGCTTGCGAATCCGTCACTTTGACGCGCAGCGGCTAGGGACAACGATTACCCCCAGGGCATTGCGCCCCACGGACTGAACGGAACTCGTTGTCGCGCAGCTGCACGGAAGCGGCGCCATTGTGGGCGTAGAAGCCGCAGGTCTGGCGACGTGGGTTGTTCCACGTCGGTGCACCCGTGAGGCGATTGCCTTGCAGTTCGACCAGGCTGCTGGGCACGCCGCCATCGACGACCACCAGACAGTCCCCCTGGCCACTGACCTGGTTGTCGGCCAGCAGTACCCTGTGTGCCGGCCACAGCACGATCGCGACCGAGTTGCCACCGGCGCGGCAATGGTCGGCTCCGGCCAGACCATGCGCGGCCAACACCGCGCAATTGCCGTCGATCCGCGAACCGCTGACCGTCACCGCGCCGGACGCCTTGAGTTGATTGCCGCCGTTTCCGTGGAAGCTGGAATTGCGGACCTGCAGCGTGGCGGGCGGGCGCAGATAGAGCATATCCAGACCGTCCGATACGTTGTGATGGATCCGGACCCGATCGAAGTGCCAGTCGCCGGCGGTCTCCGCGGTGCCCAGGCCATCCCCATAGCCACCGCTGGACTGTCCCCAACAGCCGAAAATCTCGCGGTCCGGATAGCGCTCGGCACAGCCGTTCCAGGCGATCTCCACCTCGACAAAGCGCATGCTGCCGGCGTTGGCGCTGTCGTCCTCGCCCAGATCGCCATCCCAGCCGGACCAGCCATTGCCGACGATTCGCACCCGCTCCAGCTGCCAGTCGCGCAGACGACCGGCATGGATGCCGCGCAAGGCCATCCCGTGCACGTCCAGATCGCGCAGCACCACCGCAGTGGAATCGCGGGCATAGATCCCGGTGCCAGACCAGTCGCCAAACGGTGCCTGCTCGCGCTGGCAGCGGACCACTTCCGGGCATTCGCCACCGTGGCAGTGCTGCTCTACGCAACTGCTGCGGTCGGTGATCTCCAGGCAGCTGATCTCGACATGCGAGCTGCCGTCGAGATTCATCACCCGGGCAGCGCGCTCGGTGCCCCACAGTTCGGGCTTGGACGGGCACGCACCGGCGGCGTTGGCACCGCTGATTCGGGTCGGCTTAACCGCTGTGCCGGATGGCACCGCGCTCATGTGGCAATCCCATGGCCAGTCGGCACTGCAGGCCGCGGCTCCAGGTGCCGCCAGGCCCATCCGATAGCTGCCGGGC
>JBGTIE010000824.1:0-7054 GCA_041745855.1 Lysobacterales bacterium
GCCGTCAGCGGCAGGCCGGGCCGGCTTTGCCTGGGGCTCTATCAGCTCGGCCAGGCGGGTGTCGATCTGATCGGTTGTCCGCTCTACCCGGCCACCATGCAGCGCGCGCTGGAGCAGTTGCGCGGACTGTTCGATGAGCTCGGCATTCCACCCTATGACGTCGAGCGGCGCGTCGGCGAACTGAAGTTTCTGCTGCTGACCCAGGCCTGGCCGGACAACGTGTTGCAGTTGCGCATCGTGCTGCGCTCAAAGCTGTGGCTGGAGCGTATTGGCAGCGCCCTGCCGCGCTGGCAGGAAGCGCTACCGACGCTCCAGGTGGTCTCGGTCAACCTGCAGCCCAAACCAATGGCGGTGCTGGAGGGCGAAGAGGAAATCGTGCTCACCGAACAACGCTGGATGAGCATCCCGATCAACCACTTTCGACTCCAGTTCGGCGTGCGCAGCTTTCTTCAGACCAATCCAGTGGTCGCCGCCAGACTTTATGCGCAGGTTGCCGACTGGGTCGCCGAACTGGGTCCGCCACGGGTCTGGGACCTGTATTGCGGCATTGGTGGTTTCGCCTTCCACGCCGCACTGTCGGGCGCCGCAGTCCTCGGCATCGAGCGCAGCGCCGAGGCGATCGAGGCGGCACAAGAGAGCCTTCGTCGCGGCCCGCTGGCTGCCGAAGATGCTGCGACCCTCGGGCCATTGCGCTTCCGCAGCGCCGAGGCCAGCAGCGTGCTCGCGCTCGACGAGCAACCCGATCTGGTCATCGTCAATCCGCCCCGCCGCGGTCTGGGGCCGGAGCTGTGCCGCTACCTGAACGATTCGCACTGCCGCTGGCTGGTCTACTCCAGTTGCGAGCTCGACAGCCTGCGCCGAGATCTGGCCCTGCTGCCCGCCTTCGATCTGCGCCGCTGGCAGCTGTACGACATGTTTCCCCACACGCCGCACTTCGAGACGCTGGTGTTGCTGGAGCGGCGCTGAGCCGTCCGCGCTGCTTGTGGCAGGATTGCGAAACACAAAAACGAAAAGAGCAGGTGACCACAAAGGACACAAAGGACACAAAGGAAAGCTTTGGACATGGATGCCTCGCCAGGCACTACTGCAATTCCAGAGCACGCTGGCCAAGTTGCTGAAACAAGCGACAAGTCTCTTCTGCTCTGCTCTCCTTCGTGTCCTTTGTGTCCTTTGTGGTCAATCCGCTCTTCGGCTCTTCGTCGGAATCGGAATCGGTATCGATCCTTTGCCGGCGTATGCGGCTACCTCCCCGTAAACCGTGTCGCCACGCTGCCGTTCTTGACGACTGCCTGGTACACCACAAGTCGTTGGCGCGGCCGAAGCTCATGCCATCGCCTACGGTTCCAGTTCCGATCCCGATACCGATTCCGACCCCGAGGTGAGCTCCCAGGCGGCAGCGCACCCGCCCGCCCCCACTTGCACCGCCGATCACCTCGGGCCATGTTTGCGCACCCTCTGCCGCCCGGACCCCGATGCATAGCTCGCCGCCCGCCATCACCTTGCAGGACGCCATCGCCATGGGTGCCCGGCGCATGCTGCGTGCGGGGGTGTGCATTGGTCACGATGCCGACAATGCGGTCGACGAGGCGCGCGGTCTGGTCATGCATGCGCTGCACCTGCCATCCGATCTCCCCGCCCACTTCGCCGAGGCTGCGCTGTTGCCATCGGAGATGACGC
Organism: Lysobacterales bacterium; assembly: GCA_041745855.1. Taxonomy (GTDB): domain Bacteria; phylum Pseudomonadota; class Gammaproteobacteria; order Xanthomonadales; family SZUA-5; genus JAWLAT01. The sequence continues at coordinate 1,678 of JBGTIE010000824.1, forward strand.
GGATCGAAGCCCTGTTTCAGCGCCGCATCGTTGACCGGATACCGGCCGCTTACCTGATCGGTTCGGTGCGCTTTGGTGATCTGAGGTTGAAGGCCGATGCACGCGCACTGGTGCCACGCTCGCCGCTGCTGGAGTTGATCCCTGACGGCTTCGCCGGACTACCGCGACCGGAACGCATCGAGCGGGTGCTGGAATTGTGCACCGGCGGCGGCTGCCTGGCCCTGGCGATGGCCGCAGCGCAGCCGAACTGGCATGTCGTTGCGGTCGACCTGAGCGCAGACGCACTGGCCCTGGCGGCCGAGAACCGCGCATCACTGCGATTGCAGGATCGGGTCGAGTTGCTGCAGTCGGACCTGTATGGCGCCGTCGCTGGCCGCCGCTTTGATCTGATCGTCGCCAATCCTCCTTACCTTAGCGAGGCGGAGTTCGATGCGCTGCCGGCCGAGTATGCGCATGAGCCTGCGATGGCCCTGCCCTCGGGCGCCGATGGCCTGGACCTGACGCTGCGCATCTTGCATGAGGCACCGAGCTATCTGCAGCCCGACGGCCTGCTGATCGTCGAGATCGGCCAGGCCGAACGCGCCCTGCGCCGATTGCTGCCGCAGCTGCCGCTGTTGTGGGTCGAATTCAGCGTCGGCAACATGGGTGTGTTTGCGATCACGCGCGAGGCGCTGGTCGAGCACCTCGATGCCATTGCCGCGGAGCTGGGAACACGGACTGTAGATTGCTGATGCGCATCGCGCCTGCTCATGCCCATGGCTGCGATTCAAACTGATGCTGGGTGAGGTCGCTCGCGGCGGATCGGTTGTTCGCCGACTATCCCGCTCGTGCTCGTACTCGTGCTCGTACTCGTGCTCGTACTCGAAAGCAGCGTAATGGCTTCGAGTACGAGTACGAGTACCGCGATGCTGAGTACGAGTACGACCCCAACTGCTCAGAATGCGGAGCGCTCCACCTGAGGGCCACCGTAATCCTCAAGCCGGCGGCAACCAGCGCACCTGATACAGATCCAGTCGGCGATCGCGCAGATTGCGCACGGTGCCACTCTGGCGCGCCTCGCGCAATGCGGCCAGACTGAGATCGGCGATCGCCACGGCCTCCACATTTGGCGTGGTGTCGGCGGCGATACCATCGCGCGCAAACGGGAAATCGCAGGGCGTCAGGATGCAGCTCTGGGCGTACTGGATGTCCATGTTGAACACCCGTGGCAAATTGCCGACGTTGCCCGCCATCACCACATGGCACTGGTTCTCGATCGCCCGTGCCTGACTGCAGTGGCGCACCCGCATGTAACCCTGCCGCTCATCAGTGCAGAAAGGCACGAACAGGATCATCGCCCCTTGATCGACCAGATGCCGGGCCAGTTCGGGGAACTCGGCGTCGTAGCAGATCAGCACGCCGATCGGGCCACAGTCGGTCTGGATCACATCGAGCCGGTCGCCGCCCTCGACCGCCCACCAGTTGGCCTCGCTCGGGGTCGGATGGATCTTGTCCTGGACGTGCACACTACCGTCGCGCAGATAGACAAAAGCGGCGTTGCGGACCGTGCCATCGGCCTGCCGCAGCGGATAGCTGCCGCCGATGATGTTGACGTTGTAGCGAACGGCCAAATCGGAAAACAGTTCGTCCAGCTCTTCCCGGTGGCTGGTCAGCGCGTCGACCGCTTCGGACGCGGTCAGCTCAGAATCGTGCATCGACAGCAGTTGCAGCTGCATCAGCTCCGGAAAACAGACGAAATCGGCCTGATAACCGCCCACCGTATCGACAAAATAGGCGACGTTGTCGGCAAATTCGCGGAAGCTGCTGACGCCACGCTGCAGGAACTGCACCGAAACCACCCGAACGCGGTCCTGGCGGCGAGTCGACTGGTTCTCGCGCGGAGTCATAGAGGTGTAGCGCGGATTGCGCCAGAGCATGTGGCTGGCGTAGCCGAGGGTGGACGCTTCCCCCGGCAGGTAGTTGGGCAACAAGCCGAGCAGTTCGAAGCCGCTGTCGCGCTGAAACTGCAGCACCGGATCCTTCGCCTGGCCGTTTCGAAGCAGCTCGAAATACGCATCCGGCCCGCCGTGGCGGCGCGCCCGTCGCCCCATGGTCGGGATCCGCCCACCAAAGACGATGCCTTTCAGATTCATCGCCTCGACCAGTTGCTGGCGCTGCTGGTAGAGCCGTCGACCGATCCGGTAACGGCGGAAATCCGGATGGACGCACACCTCCATCCCGTACAGATACTCGCCGTTTTCATCGTGGCGGGCAGCAAAACCGCCACCGGTGATCTCGATCCAGGTGTGCGGCGTCAGCGCCAGCACCTCGCCCAGTCGAAAGCTGGCCGAAAAACCAACCACCTGTTCACCCTTGACCGCCACCAACTGACCGGCGGGAAAGCGATTCAGGGTGCCGCTGAGCTGCGCTCGGGTGTAGGGTTTGAGATCCGGGTAGACGGCCCGGACCACCTTGATGATGGATGGGATGTCCGCCAGGGTGGCCTGGCGGATTCTCAGGCGATCGTCTGCGTCGCCTTCGCGCTTGGTACTTGTCATGGGTGTCAGGCTAGCAGAATGGGTGTTGGCATTGTGTTGAGCGCCGCGCGCGGGGTGCGATTCAAACTGATGCAGCGATGCCTAGCCGGGGTCGGGGTCGGGGTCGGGGTCGGGGTCGGTATCGGAATCGGAATCGAGGTCGGCACGGGGTTTGACCACCAACGACTTGTCGTCTGGGCAGTCGTCAGGGAGTACCGAGGCACTCGACCGGATCGTGGCGATGCTGACAACGCAACGGGCGGCGTGGCTACTCGGTTCACACGGAGGCAGGCGGATACTCCGGGCAAGGATCGATACCGAAACCGACCCCGACCCCGACCCCGAGGAGAGCTCGCTGGCGGAGAGTTCTGCGTTCGCCACCTACCCGAAAGACCCCATCCTCGCCCGCAGTTGCTGCGCCGCCCTGCGACTGACTTCAACCTCGACGCCGTCTCGTAGCCGAGCAATAAGGCCGTAGCCGACGTCGGGCTCGAGGCTGGCGACGGCGTCCAGGCGCAGGATGCAACTGCGGCTGACGCGAAAGAAGTGGGCCGGATCGAGGCGCTGCTCGATCCGGTTCAGCGAGCTAAGCACGAAGGCCTTGCCCTGTGCGGTGTGCACCGCGGCATGGTTGCCGACGCTTTCAATCCGATCGATCTCGTGCAACCGGACGATTCGCGCGCTCTCGCCGAATTTGAGCAACAAGCCGTGATCCATCGGTAACGTCGCCGGTCCACCTGCGATATCCGGCGGTTGGACCCGCGCAAGGGTCTTTTCGAGCCGCTCGGGCTCGACCGGTTTGACCAGATAGTCCACCGCGTTCAGCCCGAAGGCGTCGATCGCGAAGCTGTCGAAGGCGGTGCAGAAGACGAACTGGCAGCGGTCCTCGATTAATTCGGCCAGTTGCAGGCCGCTGCTGCCGGGCATCTGGATATCCAGAAAGACCAGATCGGGATGCTGGTTGTCGATCGCCGCCAGCGCCTCCTCGGCATTGCCGGCCTCGCCGACGATTTCTATCTGCGCATGGGCAGCCAGAAGCCGGCGCAATTCGGCCCGCGCGATGCGTTCGTCGTCGACCAGCAGGGTCCGGATCCGGGCCGTCATGGCGAGCGGCTCCAGGGCAGCAGCAGCCGCACCCGGTGCTGGCCATCGACCTGGTCAATCTCCATTTGTGCCTGCCCTGCAAAGCCCAGTTCCAGCCGCTCACGCAGATTGGCCAGACCGGTACCAGTGCCGTTGCCATCGCCGGCGCCCGCCGGGCCCACATCGTTGCAGACTTCAAGCAGCCACTGCGGAGCGCGCGGGCGAGAGCGAATCGTCAGCAGACCACCTGAGGGCGACGGCGCGATGCCATGCTTGACCGCGTTCTCGATCAGACCGAGCAGCGCCAGCGACGGCACCGGCTGAGTCATGCAATCCGGATCGAGATCGACCTTGACCTGCAGCCGTTGTTCCAGCCGCGCCTGCTCGATTGCCAGATAGCGCTGCGCCAGCCGCCATTCTTCCTCCAGGCTCTGGGTACTGCGCTCGCTCTGGCTCAAATGGAAGCGAAACAGTTCCGACAACTCGGTGATCAGATCGGCGGCGCGCTGCGGATTTTCAAAGATCGTGCCGCGGATCGTGTTGAAGGCATTGAACAGGAAGTGCGGATTGAGCTGATGGGTCAGTTGGGCCAAGCGGGCCTGCTGCACCTGCTGCAGCAGCTTGCGCCGTTGCTGCATCGCCTGCCAGCCCAGATACAACGCCGCCCAGGTGACGTAGGTTATCCACAGGTTCAGGATCACGAAGAAATACAGCGTTCCACCCTGCAGGTCGAAGGCCATCTCGTCGTCGCCGGCCTGGAAGCGGATCGCGGTGATCATGTTCATCGAGGTCAGCTTCAGATGGTCGATCGCCAGACCCAGCAGCAGCGAAATTCCCGCCATCAGCAGCAACCAGAACAGCAGACCCAGCCAGGCCAGCGGACCCGGCGTTCGATGCATGTAGCGCAGCCGCAGCAAGGGTCGGACGCCGACATGGCTGACCACGAAGAACAAGAGCGCATCAAGCAGGGCGCGCGCGACGAAGCCCCCGGCCGGAACCCCGACCGCCCCCTCGATACGCTCCAGCATCATGATGCCGATGATCACCGACACCAGCGCAAACAGCCCCTGTACCCACCAGTATGCCGGCGTGGCGCGGGTCAGCGTGGCGAGCCATTGGCGGGCGAAGTCGGACATTGAGGTCCCTAAGGTTGTCGTGAGGTAGTCATGCATCGGGATTCTGTTGGTACACAGGGCCCAGGGCTCAGGGCCCAGGGCCCAGTAGAGCAGGGCCCAGGGCTCAGGGCCCAGTAGAGCAGTGCAGGAGCCCAGTGCACCCGGCTGCCTTGGTCCGTCCTCGGGCGCTGGCCGCGCAGCTTAGCCGAACAACGACCGCATCAACGAAGTCGGGGCTTGTTCGATGCGGGTCCGCAGAGCTCACCGACATCCTACGCGCAAGCCCGCCGCTCTTCTGGGCCCTGTGCCCTGCCCTACGCGACCGGCCGCAGTCCTCCTCGGTCTCGCTCTACTGGGCCCTGGGCCCTGTGCCCTGGGCCCTGCTCTACTGGGCCCTGGGCCCTGCTCTACTGGGCCCTGGGCCCTGCTCTACTGGGCCCTGGGCCCTGCTCTACTGGGCCCTGGGCCCTGAGCCCTGGGCCCTGCTTTCCTGACCCCTCAGCCCTCAGCCCTCAGCCCTGGCATTTCGCAGCCCTCAGCCCTCGCCTACTCGTACCTCAAAGCCTCGATCGGATGCAGCCTGGCCGCCTTCACCGCCGGGGCCAGCCCGAACAGCACGCCGATCGCGGTGGTGAAGCCCATCGCCAGCAGCACCGCCCAGCC
>JBGTIE010000825.1:0-2577 GCA_041745855.1 Lysobacterales bacterium
GGGCAAGCTCGGCGGCGGCTTGGCGCACCGGTTCGCGCAGCGCCGCCAGCTGACCATGACCGTCCAGCAAGGCCAGTTGGTGCGGGCGTGACAAGAGCGCCTGATGTTCGTGCTGGCCATGAATCTCGATCAGGCCCTCGGTCAGCTGCTTGAGTTGCTGCACCGACGCCGCGCGGCCGTTGATCCAGGCTCGAGAACCGCCCTCGCCTCGAACGCTGCGGCGGATCAGGCAGGCGCCGTCCTCGTCCAGCTCTTCGGCCTGCAGCCAGGCGCGCAGGGTGGGCAGGGCGCCCAGATCGAATTCCGCGCTGACTTCGGTCCGCTCGCAGCCGGGCCGCACGATGGTCGCTTCGGCGCGGCCGCCGGAAATCAGATCGAGTGCATCGACGATGATCGACTTGCCCGCACCGGTCTCGCCGGTGATGACGGAAAAGCCATCGTCGAACTCCAGTTCGAGCCGATCGAGAATGGCCAGATCACGAATGGACAAGCGGCGCAGCATGGGTCAACGCAAGACCGGCGGGCAGGGGCGCGCAGGTTAGCAGAGCTGCCGCGCGAACCGCATGAGTGGCGCCCCGCTTTGAATGCAGTCGCGACCGCCGGCGCGAACGCGGCCGAGGCGAAAATCACTGCGCTACGTGTGTGGGCACCGCGCTACTGCGAGATTGCGGGCTTTGCGCCGCCCTGCTGGAGCTCAAGCCCGCTACCGCGGTTGCCCGCAAGCAGCCTCCTGCGCCGCTGCTGCAAACTTTGATAGCCGTTACGCTTGAATCGCCCCAACGGTCGATCCACCAGCAGCACCAGCATCCAGGCGCAAACCACGCTGAGCAACAGCCCCACCAGCGCAAAGGCCAGGCTACGATCAAGGCCGAAGACAGGCAGCAGCGCTGCGCCGACGCTGGTGTGGAGCAGATAGACCGGGTATGACAACTCGCCGGCCACGCGGTCGAAGCGGCCTGATTCCCGTTCGCTGAGCGAAAGCGCCACCCACAGCGACAACACCGTCCCGACATACAAGCCGACGGTCCAGGGCCAGGGCGGCCAGATTAGAACGATGCCCACATTCAGCAGCCATGCGCTCAGACTCCAACGCAGCTGGGCGTATTGCTGCAGAGCGTTCCGGTAGTGACAGGCCAGCGCGCCCAATGCGAAGGCCGGAGCGGCAGGGAGAAACCATGCATAGCGCGGGCCGAAGCTGTCCGTGCCCAGCCCGAGCTGAGCGGTGATCAACAGCCCGAACAGCAATCCCACCCATGCGGCCGGCCGACTGCAGGCAAACAGCGGCATCAACAGGTAATAGCCGACCTCGACTGAAAGCGCATTGGCCACCGGCACCGGTGCATTCCAGCGCGGAAAGGCCGGCAACAGGGTCAGCAGAAAACTCCATTCGCCGGCATTGCGCGGCATGCCGAATGCGGGATTCAGTTCCCGCGCATCTATTTCGACCCTCTGCAACCACCACAACACCAATGCGCCGATGATGCAGGCCACCCAGAACGCTGGAAAGATGCGCAAGAATCGATTGATGGCATAAGCCTTGAGTCCGCTGCGATCAAATCCATATTTGTGCAGCAGAACATGCGTCATCAGATAACCACTGAGTGCAAAGAAGCCCCAGACCGCATAAGCCGCCGGCCCATGCAGCATGTTCGCCCACAAATGGGATAATGCCACCAGTATGGCCAGAAACAAACGCCAGCTGCCAAGCGATATTCCACGCATGGATCATGCCTCCAGGTCAGGGACAGGACAAAGAGACCCGGAATTGGATTGGATGCGCATGCTCACGCCACGCATGAACAAATGCGTGATTAAAATCGTGGCAATCCACGCTCGTCTGTCTATTCCGGCCCAGCCGTTCCCCAACCGGCACCGATCAAAATGACAGGCTTCAGCGCGGGATAGTTCCCGCGAAGCAGATTACCAGCGCGCATTAGCCAAACAACGGCCGGCTCTGGAACTTTCGGGAGTATTGAGTGTCTCGCAACTGATAGCACGTGGGGACGAAAGTCCGTGCGAGGAGATCGTTTAGAAGAGCATCCAAAGCGATGCGGAGCATCGCACTCGTGTCAAAGAGAGCACGCACTCCAAAGAAAGCATGGCACTTGATGGTCCGGCGCTTTTACTTTGGAGTGCGGCGCTCTGCGCCGCTTTGGATGCTCTTGCCGTTCCAGACCAGATTAGACCTTCGTCCGAGATTCAGCCCTCGCCCAGACGGAACTGCAATACCCGGCTGATTCGCCGCTCCACCGGCTGCCCATTGACCGTTCCCGGCTCGAAGCGCCAACGTTGGGCGGCGCGGAGGGCTTCGCGGTCGAAGGTGTTGGGCGGCACGGCGCGTACGACCTGGATGTCACGTGGCTCGCCGTTGCGATCGATCGTGAAGGCCAGTTCCACCTCGCCTTCGATACGCCGGCTGCGTGCGCGCGGCGGGTACAGCGGATCGGCGAAGCCGATCTGCACCGGTACGGTTTCGACTGGGGTCGAAACGGGCGTCACGGCGACCGCGACTGCTGTCGGCGGAGTGGGTGCGGTAGCGGTAGCGGGAGCGGGGTTCGCGGCCGTGAGCGGGGGCGC
>JBGTIE010000826.1:0-3572 GCA_041745855.1 Lysobacterales bacterium
CGAACGCCTCGGCCTGCGACCACGCGCGCGGATCCTCAGCTGCGCGGTCATCGGCACCGACCCGACGATCATGCTGGTCGGCCCGGCACCCGCCTCGAAACTCGCCCTCCAGCGCGCCGGTCTGGGTGTCGATGACATCGACCTGTTCGAAGTCAACGAAGCCTTCGCCTCAGTCGTGTTGCGCTTCCAGCGCGAACTCGGCGTGCCGGACAACAAGATCAACGTCAACGGCGGCTCGATCGCGATGGGCCACCCCCTCGGCGCCACCGGCGCAATCATCCTTGGCACCCTGCTCGACGAACTCGAAGCCCGCGGCGGCCGCTATGGTCTGGCCACGTTGTGCGTGGGTGGCGGGATGGGGATTGCGACGGTGGTTGAGTGCCTCAGGGCTGAGGGCTGAGGGTCAGAAGAGGAGAGCTGAGGGCTGAGGGCTGAGGGATCAGAAGAGCCAGAACAATCCCGACCACGCTTTTGCTTTTCCACAAGCCCCGTTCGTCAGCGCGAAGCACGTCCGTCCCCCTGAACCAGCCATCCTGACCCCTCAGCCCTCAGCCCTCAGCCCTAAGTAGCCACAAACCTTCAGCCCAGACCGGAACAGCCCATGCCTTCCTCCCCATCTCTCCACTACCTCCCCACCAACGGCATCGTCCACCTGGTCTTCGACGCGCCGGGTAATGCCAATGTCATGAACGCGGCTTTCCAGAGCGACTTCATCGCGGCGGCCGAGAGGCTGGCTGGCGAGAGCGATCTGAAGGGCGTGATCCTGCGCTCGGCCAAGTCGATGTTCTTTGCCGGTGGCGATCTGGACGGCCTGGTGCAGTTGCGGCCGGACGATGCGCAAGCCTGCTTCGATGCGGGCCAGGCGCTGAAGGGGGCGATGCGCAAGATCGAAACGCTCGGCAAGCCGGTCGTGGCCTGTATCAACGGCGCCGCGCTGGGCGGTGGCTGGGAACTGTGCCTGATGAGCCATGCGCGCATCGCGGTCGATGATCCGAAGCTGCAACTGGGTCTGCCCGAGGTCACGCTGGGACTGCTGCCCGGTGCCGGCGGCGTGACCCGGATGGTGCGCCTGCTCGGTCTGCAGGCCGCCCTGCCCTTCCTGCTTGAAGGTCGCCAGTTCGCTCCCGCCGAAGGCCAGCGATTGGGTCTGGTCGATCAGCTCGTGGCCAGCGCCGATGAACTGGTGCCGGCGGCCGAAGCATGGATCGCGGCGCACGCCAGCAGCGAGCAGCCGTGGGATCGCAAGGATTGGCGTATGCCCGGCGGCGCGCCCGGCTCGCCCAAGCTGGCGCCGATGCTGGCGGTCGCACCGGCGATCCTGACCGCCAAGACCCGCGGCTGCTATCCGGCGCCCAAAGCCATCCTTGCCTGCGCGGTGGAAGGCGCCCAGGTAGGCTTCGAGGAGGCCAGCCGGATCGAGAGCCGCTATTTCGTCGCGCTGGCCTGCGGTCAGGTTTCGAAGAACATGATCGGCGCCTTCTGGCATCAGCTCAACGCGATCAAGCGCGGCGCCAGCCGACCCGAAGGCTACCCTCGCGGCAAGGTCGAGCGGGTCGGCATTCTTGGCGCAGGATTGATGGGCGCCGGCATCGCATGTGCCTGTGCGATGCGTGGGCTGACGGTGGTACTGAAGGATGTCGATACCGATCGCGCCAAGCACGGCAAGGCCTACACCGCGCGCGTGCTCGACAAGCGGGTCGCGCAGAGGCGGATGGGCGACGCCGAGCGCGACGCGGTACTGGCGCGCATCCATGCCACCGCAGGTGTCGCCGACCTGGCCGACTGCGAGCTGGTGATCGAGGCGGTGTTCGAGGACCAGGACCTGAAAGCCCGCGTGACCGCTGAAACCGAAGCGGTGCTGTCGGCGCAAGCGCTGTTCGCTTCCAACACCTCGACCCTGCCGATCAGCGGCCTGGCCCAGGCCTCCAGCCGGCCGGCGCAGTTCATCGGCCTGCACTTCTTTTCGCCGGCCGACAAGATGCCGCTGGTGGAGATCATTTGCGGCGAACAGACCGACCCCGCCACGCTGGCCCGTGCCTACGACTTTGTCCTGCAGATCGGCAAGACGCCGATCGTCGTCGGCGACAGCCGCGGCTTCTTCACCTCGCGCGTCTTCGGTGCCTACAACCGCGAAGGCATCGGCCTGGTCGGCGAAGGCGCCGGCGCGGCGCGGGTCGAGAATCTGGCACTGCAGAGCGGATTTCCGGTCGGCCCGCTGGCGGTGGTCGATGAAGTCGGCCTGCCGCTGGCCCGACGCATCCGTGAGCAAACCGAAGCGGCGCTGCGTGCTGCTGGCGAGCCTGTCCCCGAGTACATGGCCAGCGCCGTGGTCGACGCGTTGCTGGATGCCGATCGACCAGGCAAGGCCGGCCGAGCCGGCTTCTACAATTACCCGGCGGACGCCCCGAAGTACCTCTGGCCAGAGTTGGACCAACGCTATCCGGCCCCGACCGAGCCGATCCCGGACGCCGATGTGCGCGACCGGATGCTCTACATCCAGCCGATCGAAAGCGTGCGCTGCCTCGATGAAGGCGTGCTGCGGACCGTGCGCGACGGCAACATCGGCTCGATCTTCGGCATCGGCTTCCCCGGCTGGACCGGCGGCGTGCTGCAGTTCATCAACCACGTCGGCGCGGCTGCCTTCGTCGAGCGTGCCGATGAACTGGCTGATCGGTACGGCGAGCGCTTCCGGGTGCCGGAGTCGCTGCGGGAGAGGGCGCGGAGCGGTGAGCAGTATGCGGATCAGGGTGCAGGGCTGAGGGCTGAGGGTGTACGGCCGGGCCGATGACTGAGGCGTACGAAAAGTCGTAGCGCGGTTCCGGCGCGCGCGGGTTGGCCTGCTTTTCGCCGCCAACCACACCGCGCCGGCGGCCGCGACGGAGTGCGACATGGCCAATCGGACCAAGGTGCCCCTCGGACCAAAAGCGCCGGCCGCCTCGCGCATTGCGGACCGGGGCAGGAATCGGGCTGTGCGGGCGCGAGGAACCAGCCTACGAAAAGCAGGAACAAGCGCCGGACGCCTCGCGCGTTTTGGACCGGGGCAGGAATCGGACCGTGCGGGCGCGAGGTACCTGCCTATGCTGGTCGACAATGCGTACTTTGATGTCGAGCACCACACCGAGCGCGACGAGTCCACGGCCCTCCAATCTCCGTCTCACGGGAATCCAATCAATGTCCGACTACACCACCCTGAATCTGCACTTCGACGGTCCCGCGGCCGAACTGGAACTGACCGGACCGGGTCGAGGCAACGCGATGGGGCCGGCCTTCTGGGACGAGCTGCCGCTGGCGATTGCAAACGCCGAAGCCCGGACCGAGTCCCGCACACTGCTCATCCGCGGATCCGGCGAGCACTTCTGCTTCGGTCTGGACCTGCCCGCCACCGCCGCGGTGATCGGTCCGTTGCTGCAGGACGGCGCGCCGGGGCGGGTCGGGGTGATCGCCGAGGCGCGCCGAATGCAGCGCGGTTTCGATGCGATCGCGGCCAGTCGTCTACCGGTCATCGTCGCGATCCAGGGCTGGTGCATCGGCGCCGGGGTGGAGTTGTGCGCCGCGGCCGATCTGCGTCTGGC
>JBGTIE010000827.1:0-2478 GCA_041745855.1 Lysobacterales bacterium
AACGCACAAGCCCTGGGCACGCTGTATCTCAGCGCCGTCACGGTCGCAGAGCTGCGCGCAGGTGTCGCCCAGTTGCCGAACGGCAAGCGCAAGACCGGTTTGCACGGCGATCTGGAGCAGCGCCTGTTGCCGCTGTTTGCAGACCGTGTCCTTGCATTTGATCTGGTGTGCAGCGAGGCATACGCCGAGTGCGTTTCCACGGCGCGCAAGGTCGGACGGGTGATCGCTGGCGCCGATGCCTACATCGCGGCTACGGCTGCGATCCACGGCTTTGCGGTCGCGACGCGCGACGCTGGGCCCTTCGAAGCCGCCGGCTTGCAGGTCATCAATCCCTGGCAAACCTGAGCGTCCACGCCAAGATCCGATGAAGGCAATGAGGACAGGCGCCACCGTCTGAACCCGAAGCATACGCTTGGTTCGACCGCCCGCGCCGCGCGATCTTCAATCGAAGACGCGCACCCGTTAGGCGTGGGCCGTGGCAATCCAGTGCTTTCGCGTCCGGAGTAGCAAATGCGATTGCCGCAGTCGCTTGGGCTCCTTCGCAATGACGAGGGTTCATAGGCCGGCCGGCCACGTGGCATTTTCAGACGCCGAGCGGATCCCGCGATGCCTTGGCTTGCTGGCCGGTGACGGTCCTCAAGCTGCCAAATCGGTCTCGTGTCGCACGCCGTCGCGGCCGCCGGCGCGATGTGGGTGTGGTTCGTCAATCGTTTGATCAGGCGCGCCGGGACCGCGCTACTGCTCTCGGTGGGCGACCCCTGTTCTGGAGAGCTTTCCCAAGCTCTTCCTTTGTGTCCTTCGTGTACTTCGTGTTGAATCGCTCTAGTCTCGCGCTTGCGCCGGATGCGGCCCGTCCGCGGGACCGGGATGACATCGAGGCGCTCTTGTTGATTGCCAGGCAGACCGGTGCGGCGATAGAGTGAAGCATGGAAATCAAGCACCAATGCACCTACGCCGACGCCGAGCACAATCATCTGCTCGATGGGATCCGCATGAGCACGGAGGCAAAGGTGCGCTACTTTGAGGAGATGGTCAGCCTGATCGTGGCCATCGGTGCGCGCGATTACCTGGCGCGGGAGCCGGCGGACTCCGACGAGGTCACTGAGAGTCGCATCGGAGTAGATCGGCGGTTGTGATCCGCGTTGCCCGCTCCTCCAGCGTTCCGCAGTGACGCACGAGTTTTGGTCGTGTGGTACACGCCGGTGCCGCGCTGCTGCTTGCGCTCGGTCACTGCTTACGACCCCGAGACTTCCAGGATCGCGCGCGGGTTCTTACGTGCGATCGCCAGGAGGGTTCGGGCGGCGCCGCTCGGCTGCTTGCGGCCTTGCTCCCAGCCTTGAAGAGTTCGAACCGATACCCCCAGGAGCGCAGCAAACTGGGTCTGTGACAGGCCTGTGGCGCTCCGGGCTTCCGCGGCCGGTGACACAACGACGGCTCCCTCGCCGGCTTTCATGTCCAGGATCGACTGCAGAATTTCGGCGCCAATGTCGCGTCTGGATTCAAGTGCGTCGATTTCCGCGGGTGTCAGCTTCCTAGACTTGGAGGGCACGGCGAATCTCCCGGGCTTTCGACGACGGAGAGCGTGCTGGAACATACTCCTAAGGGGTAATGGTACAAGAGAGTGGTGCTCGTGTGGGCAACCGCTCAGGCTTCTGGGTGCGACTCAAACGGAAGTGGCGGGCCATGCGGGCTCTTGCTCCCGTAGGAGCCAGCCTGCTGGCAATGCTCTAGCTTTCACGCTGTTGTCCTTGCGCTCTTGCTCTTGGAACGCTCTGCGCTGTCCTTGAGTATTGCCCACCGCTCGGAGCTCAACATCTCGCCGGCTGCGCCGTCGGCGGGCCTGTGGCCCTCGATTCGCCACCAGGCTGGCTCCTACAGTGGGCAAGAGCGCTTTTCAGACGCCGTGCCGAATCCCTTGCCGGCAATGGACAGTGCATGGCGAGCTTCCTTGTCCGAGTGACAGCATAGGTCTGATTTGCTGTCATTGTGTCCAGTTCAAACGAGGTCCAACATGGCTGTTCTGACAGTGCGCAACCTTCCGGATGAAGTGCATAGCGCATTGCGGCTGCGCCCTACGCAGCACGGGCGCAGTACCGAAGCGGAAGTGCGGGCGATCCTGGAAAGCGTGGTCAAGCCGCCGGAGCGGGTGAAACTGGGCAGCTTGCTGTTTGAGATGGGGCGCCGAGCCGAGCTGACAGATGAGGATGTCGCGATCTTCGACGCGGTGCGGGATCGCACGGCTGCTGAGCCGATGACTTTCGAGTGATCCTGCTCGATACCAATGTTGTGTCCGAGCCGCTGCGTCCAGTGCCGGCAGCCATCGTCGTCGCGTGGATCAACGCACAAGCCCTGGGCACGCTGTATCTCAGCGCCGTCACGGTCGCAGAGCTGCGCGCAGGTGTCGCCCAGTTGCCGAACGGCAAGCGCAAGACCGGTTTGCACGGCGATCTGGAGCAGCGCCTGTTGCCGCTGTTTGCA
>JBGTIE010000828.1:0-1732 GCA_041745855.1 Lysobacterales bacterium
TGTCTCCGGAAACCACTGCCACTGTGCCGGCGCTGCGGTGGCGTCGAGGCCGTTTAGCGTCAGGGTGATGGCATCGGCGTCCTCGGCGATGGTGAGCGTCGCGATCGCCTCGCGCGGCAGGTCGTCGCGCGCGGTGGCGAAATCTTCAGCCCAGCGTGGATCGCTCTCGGCGGTCGGCGCGACCGGCAGTTCGAACGCATACTCGGCATCGCCCGGGATGCATTCGACCTCGCAGATCAGCCAGCTCGCCCGCAGGCCGATCGGATAGTCGCCGTCGGCCAGATCGGCGTCGAGTTGCAGCGGGATCGGAATCAGGATGTCATCGGAGTAACCGAAATTGACGATGTCGGCGATCTCGAAGCGCTCCGGATGCGGCCAGGCCGGCTCGCCGGCGCGGATGCCCTCGGGCAACTCCCAGCGCAGCTTGGTGATCAGGCCCGAGTCACCCGGGTTGATCCAGTAAGTGTGCCAGTGCTTTTCGTGGGCCAGATTCAGGCCCAGCCAGGCCTGCTCGCCGGGCGGCCAATGTGCACGCTCGCTCAGCAGCGTCACGTCGACGTGGTCGGCGGCGACCTCGCTGGGCTCGGCCTGGGCGTGCAGTCCCTGGGCGTGCAGTCCATTGAATAGCAAAAGCAGAACTAGGATTCGAAGCATCGGCTGGGAGTCGGTACCAGTAGTGGGGACAAGCATGACCGGCTTGCCATCGGATTGCTGTCAGCGCCGGTCGGCCGAGCCGCGGCGCAAGGATCCATCGACTCGCAAAGAAGCCGCAAGTTCCGCCGGGTGCGATTCAAACTGATGCAGCCGCCAACGCCAATCCATCGACCAGCATTGGGCTAAGATGCGGCCCAACAAGCCTGAACAAGGAAGTCTGGAGCGTGCGCCTGCGATTCTCCACCAAGCTGGTGCTGGCGATGGTGCTGCTGGCGGCGGCCATTTCGTTGATTGCGCTGGGTGTGTTCTATCGCTTCAGCGAGGGCATGCTGCTGCGCGCGATGACCGGCCGGCTGGTGGATGTCAGCCACGGCGGCAGCTTCCTGTTCGAGCAGGATGATCGTGAGGCGATCAAGTCCCTGACCGCAGACGTGCTTGCGCGCTCACTGCCGCGCACGCCGGACAACCTGCTGTTGGCGCCCGGCGATATCTGGGAGAGCCTTCCCGATGCCGAAGCGCGGGCCATGCAGTCCGATCCGCGCTTCCAGCGATTGGTGCAACTGCTGCGCCGGATCAAGGCGGCGAGCACCCGCACCGCCCGGCCGCTGCGCCATCTGGCACAGGAACCGGAAGATGCAGACGATCCGCCACTGATCAACTTCGCCTACCTGATGGTGCCGGTGCCCGAAGCCCCGAAGCATCGCGTGATCATGTTCCTGGCCGATTCGGACTACGAGTCCTTCGATGCCGATGGCGACGGCATCATCAGCGCCGAGGAAGAGGCCAATCCCATCGGCACCGTGTATGCGCCGCCGACCGC
This sequence comes from Lysobacterales bacterium, assembly GCA_041745855.1. Classification (GTDB taxonomy): domain Bacteria; phylum Pseudomonadota; class Gammaproteobacteria; order Xanthomonadales; family SZUA-5; genus JAWLAT01. Next base: position 1,475 of record JBGTIE010000828.1, read on the forward strand.
CTTTCCGACCATGGCGCATCCGTTCCAGGACAGCCGCATTCATACTTCGGACAACTGGTACGAGGACCGCTGGGGCACCTTCATCTCCGCCTCGGTACCAATCGTCGACAGCGACGGAACCGTGATCGCCGCGCTCGGCGTGGACTATCTGGAAACCGGTGACGCCAACAAGCTGCGCGAATTGCGCACCGTCGCAGCGCTGTTGACCGCCGGCGCAATCGCCGTGTCGGCGCTGCTGGCGCTGCTGCTGGCGCGACC
>JBGTIE010000829.1:0-3775 GCA_041745855.1 Lysobacterales bacterium
GCGAGCGGCTGGCAAAGCTGCGCGACAGTGACGACGCCCAGGCGCAGTTCATGTGGGCCTGCTTCCGCGATCTGTTCCACTACGCCGCAGTGCATCTGGCCGACATCGCCGACACCGCGCGTGACGTGGATCTGGCGGTGCGCTGGGGTTACGGCTGGAAGGAAGGCCCGTTCGAGATCTGGCAGCAGGCCGGCTGGGAGCAGGTCACCAAGTGGATCGAGGAAGACATGGCGGCCGGCAAGACGATGGCCAACGTGCCGCTGCCCGGCTGGGTCAAGGAGAGCGAGGCTGTCCACTTCCCGCACGGTTCCTACAGCCCCACCTCCGACATGGTGCAGCCACGTTCGATGCTGCCGGTCTATCGTCGCCAGGCCTTCCCTGATCCGGTCCTGACCGAAAGCTTCGACCAGGGCAGCACGGTCTTCGAGGACGACTCGGTGCGGCTGTGGAGTCATGGCGACGACATCGCCGTGCTCAGCTTCAAGAGCAAGATGAACACGATCGGCCCGGGCGTGATCGACGGCGTCCACCGCGCGGTCGACGCGGCCGAGCGCAAGTTTGGCGCCATGGTGATCTGGCAGACGCGCGAGCCGTTCTCTGCTGGCGCCGATCTGCAGGCCGCGATTCCGATCGTCGCGGCCGGCAAGATTGACGAGTTCAAGGCCTTCGTCGCTCGCTTCCAGGCGACCTCGATGAAGATCAAGTACTCCGCCGTGCCGGTGGTCTCCGCGGTGCGTGGCCTGTGCCTGGGTGGCGGCTGCGAGTTCCAGATGCATTCGGCCAAGACCGTTGCGGCGCTGGAGAGCTACATCGGTCTGGTCGAGGCCGGCGTTGGCCTGCTGCCGGCCGGTGGTGGCCTGAAGGAGATCGTGCTGCGCTGTTCGCGCGATGCGATCGCCGGCGACGTCTTCGCACAGGTGCAGACCTACTTCGAGACCATCGCGATGGCCAAGGTCGCGACCAGCGCGCTGGAAGCCAAGGCGAGCAAGCTGCTGCGGGAAACCGACACGGTAGTGTTCAACAGCTATGAACTGCTCCACGTGGCGCGCGCCGAGGCGCGAGCGCTGGCCGAGGCGGGCTACCGGCCGCCGATGCAACTGGCCAACATCAAGGTGGCAGGCGATGTCGGTACCGCGACGATCCGCTCGGTGCTGACCAACATGTACCAGGGCCGCTTCATCTCCGAGCACGACGCCGAAGTGGCGCGCCGGATCGCGCTGGTCCTGTGCGGTGGCGACATCGAGAAGGGCAGCGAGGTGGACGAGGAATGGCTGCTCCAGCTGGAGCGCGCGCACTTCGTCGAACTGGCCATGATGCCCAAGACCCAGGAACGCATCGCCCACACCCTCCGCACCGGCAAGCCGCTGCGCAACTGAGCAAGGAGCACACGATCATGAGTCAGATCCAGGACGCTTATATCGTTGCCGCGGTGCGCACCCCAGTGGGCAAGGCGCCGCGCGGTATCTTCCGCAACACCCGACCGGACGACTTGCTGGCGCACGCCATCAAGGCCGCGGTCGCCGCCGCACCCGGCATCGACGTCAAGCGCATCGATGACGCCATCATCGGCTGCGCGATGCCCGAGGGCGAGCAGGGCATGAACGTGGCCCGCATCGCGGTGCTGCTGGCCGGCCTCCCGCATCGCGTGTCCGGCATGACCATCAACCGCTTTTGCTCCTCAGGTTCGCAGGCCGTCGCACTGGCCGCCGACCGGATCCGTCTGGGCGAAGCCGATCTGATGCTCGCCGGCGGCACCGAAAGCATGTCGATGATCCCGATGGGCGGCAAGGGCCCGGCCTTAAACCCGGCGATCTACACCGACGAACTGATCGGCATTGCCTATGGCATGGGCATCACCGCCGAAGAAGTCGCCGAGCGCTGGAAAGTCAGCCGCGAAGACCAGGACGCGTTTGCCTTTGCCTCCCACCAGAAAGCCATCGCTGCGATCGCCAACGGCGACTTCAGCGATGAGATCGCCCCCTACACGCTGGACAATCGCTATCCCGACCTGTCCGACATGAGCACCCGCACCGACACCCGCACCGTCAAGGACGACGAAGGCCCGCGCGAAGACACCACCCTCGAAGCCCTCGCGAAGCTGCGCGCGGTCTTCCGCCAGGGCGGCAGCGTGACCGCCGGCAACTCCTCCCAGATGAGCGACGGCGCTGGCGCGGTGCTGTTGGCAAGCGAAAAAGCCGTCAAGGAAATGGGCCTGACCCCGTTAGCCCGCTGGGTCGGTGCGTCAGTGGCCGGCGTCCCGCCCGAGATCATGGGCATCGGCCCGAAGGAAGCCATCCCCAAAGTCTGCCGCCAGGCCGGCATCAACCTGCAGGACATCGACTGGGTAGAACTCAACGAAGCCTTCGCCGCCCAGGCACTGGCCGTGATGCGCGATTCCGGACTGGACCCGAACCGCGTCAATCCGCTGGGTGGCGCTATTGCCCTGGGACATCCACTGGGTGCGACTGGCGCGATTCGCGTAGCCACCGTCGTCCACGGCCTCAAGCGTCGCCAGCAGCGGTACGGGATGGTCACGATGTGCATCGGGACCGGGATGGGGTTTGCGTCGATTATTGAGCGCGTGTGAGCGCAGCTACCCGGGGCGCGCGTAACGCGCGCCCGGGGTAGCTGCGAGGGCCCAGGGCATAGGGCCCAGGGCCCAGGGCAAAGGGCCCAGGGCCCAGGGCAAAGGGCCCAGGGCCCAGGGGGGCAAAGGGCCCAGGGCCCAGAAGGCCTCCGGCACTGTAGAGCCTGCTGGCGAAGCTCTTGCCTTTGCCCTTGCTCCTGCTCTTGCTCTCGCTCTGGCATTTGTAGGAGGCTGCTTGCAGGCGATGCTCTTGCTTTTGCCCCGGATCTTCCTCCGGCATGTGCAGGAGCCCACCTGTTGGCGAAGCCAACCTTGGATTGGGGCGCTCCGCGCCGCTTTGGATGCTTTTCCCACACCTTGGGCGCGCACGGCGATGCTGTCCAGCAGGGCGGCACCAGGGACAAGCACCCGCACAGTCGACAAGCGACGGAAATCCGCACGGACCTTGAACGCTCGTCATTAGGTGACGCCTTTTCCTGCCCGGAAATGCACACGGGCCATGAACCCGCTATCCGCCGCCGCCACCCGCTGTATAGTCCGCATCACGGACACGGGCATCACTTGATGCGCCCTTCCGTGCATCAACCACCTGGGAGCATCCTATGCGCACTACCTTGGCACTCGATGACGATCTGCTCGAACGGGCCCAGGCGTACACCGGGCTGAAGGAAAAATCGGCGTTGGTGCGCGAGGCGTTGAAGGCACTCATCGAGCGCGAAAGCGCACGCCGATTGGCACTGCTCGGCGGATCCGAACCGCAGCTCAAGCTCGCCCCGCGGCGTCCATCGGCAACGCGGTGATCCTGGTCGATACCTCGGTCTGGGTCAATCACCTGCGTAGCGGCGATACCCAGTTGATCGCGGCATTGCAGGCAGGCGCGGTGCTCGGTCACCCCTTCGTGCTGGGGGAACTGGCACTTGGCAGTCTTCGCAATCGCGAGGCGGTCATCGACGCCCTGCGAGGTCTGCCACCCGCGCACCAGGCCAGTGACGACGAAGTATTGTCCTTGATTGGCCAGCGCAGCTTGTACGGACTCGGCATCGGCTACATCGACGCGCACTTGCTCGCATCGACACTGCTGACACCGGGCACACGATTGTGGACCCGCGATCGACGACTGCTTGCCGCTGCGGAAAGACTGGAAATTGCGCCCTGAGCTGGACCGATTCCGGACAAGCGTAGACCCCA
>JBGTIE010000830.1:0-4206 GCA_041745855.1 Lysobacterales bacterium
GGTTCAGCGGCATTGAAGAGGTCCTTGTCGGGCAGCCCGATGACCACCTCGTTCACCAGAGGTGCGGACAGCCGTGCCACCTGCACATAGGCGCCGCCGTTACGATCAGTGCCTTCATATGTCGGACTGGGATCAAGCAGCCGGGCCTGGGGCAGGCTTGCCGTGGTCCAGCCGCCGATCACGCCATTACCGTCGCCGGTCAGGCAGGAAATCGGCACTTCGAGCGCAAGGGAGGTGACGTTGAACCTGTCGATCAGGTCGTCATTGGCGCGGTCCTGCATAATGCCGCCGGGGAACGGGGAATCGACGTTATATTGCGGATAATTCGGGTTGGGGCCGCCTTGGATCGGCACCAGGTTGATGAGATCGAAGACCTCGCCCAGATTGACCGCGAAAGCCTCCGCGCGCTGCCCCACGAAGACCCGACCGGGTGCGTCGCATTTCGGAATGTCCGTGTCGAAGATGTGACTTTCGGCATAGGCATTGTAGTCAGGGATGGTCTTGTTGCCGATGTTGTCGATCGGCTTGGCGAAGGTCGTACCGTTGGAACCGGCCTTCGACAGCAACGCGCTTCTGCCAAATCCCGATCGACGGTCGCCGTCTATGCGGCGCACTGTGTAGCTTTCGAACTCGTTCTGCGCGCCCGAGTCGCCCGCGGAAATTGCGCCGGCCTGGCGCAACGGGATCGCGACCATCTCATCGCCCACCGCCAGCGCAATGCCGTTTCCGTCATTCGCAAGCGTGTTGGTGAACTGAAACTGGAAGGTTATGTCTTCGATGGCATCGCCATCATTGTCGATGTGGATCTCGTAGACCGCATCGCTGTCCATGGTGAAGTAGTTGGGTCCACCATAGGGCGCCTGAAGCGGCTGGTAGTTCGCGATCAGGGTAACAGTCTCTTCCCGACCCGACTCGTAGCTGCGAAACATGTAGAAGTCGGTCGCATCGACTTTGGGCATCTGCGTAATGCCGGGCGCCTCGCGGTGCGAGGACGACCACGCCGTACTCGCGCAGACGGTGGCGAGCACCGTTCCCGCGCCGATAAGCAGCTTGCGTCTGTCAGAATGCATTTTGTTCTCTCCCATTGGTTGCCCAGATGCCTTGAAACGGCCACGAACCGGCGCACTTCAACCGTAACTAACGTGGGGCTCAGCAATAAGTTTCAACGGACAAAAACTTTTTAATCTTTTTTTGCGGTGCCAATCGTGCGCAGTAGCTGGCTGTCTTGGATCAACTGAACATACTTATACCGCCCGATCGCGCGAACGTGATCGATGTGCTGGCCACACCGGCTTTGATCGGCATTCTTGTTTGGCTCAGCGTCTTCGATTGGCGACACTTGCGATTGCCAAACGCCGGCACGGTGCCACTGATCTTCGCCGGGCTCATGCTCGCGGTCTGGCGTGACGCCGCCATACCCTGGCATGCAGTCCTCGGTGCGCTGCTCGGCTACGGCACGTTTGCTCTTGTCGGAACGGTTCACTTCCGAATGCGCGGCGTAGAGGGCCTTGGCCAGGGCGACGCCAAGCTTCTTGCAGCTGCAGGCGCGTGGCTGGGATGGCAATCGTTGCCCGGGATCGTTCTGTTGGCTTCGGTCGCGGGTATAGTGCTTGCCTTGTACTTCCGGAAACGGTATTTTCAGCAGGTTGCCTTCGGGCCGGCAATTGCGGCAGCTTTCGCGACCCATTGGCTTGTCTACATTGCATTGTCGCTCTAGCTCACGGAACACACTGAACAGATATTGTGGGGCGGTAGCCTTGAAGACGTGGAAGATGGCGCTGGCGATCTGGTGCGGGATTGCGGGTCCGGCCCTTGCTCATGAGTTCTGGATTGAACCGCTGGTCTATGAGTTGGTTGCCGATGCGCCTGTAGAGGCCGAGTTGCGGGTGGGCACGCATTTCGTCGGCCCAAACTACATGTTCATCCCCCAAGGCTATGTAAGCGCGAAGTTCGTCGGACCGCAGGGATCCCGCGACCTGGAGTTTACCGGCGAAGACAGCCCCGCCCTGACGCTCTCGCCGCTCGGTCGCGGGCTTCACGCCATCGTTCTGGACTCAGCAGCGCAATCATTGATCCACGACGATTTTGCCGCGTTTGCAAAGTTCGCCAAGGAGGTCGGGCGAAGCGACGAAGCAGCAGCCGCTGAACGGACAGGCGCGATACGAGAATCCTATTTCCGGCATGCCAAATCGCTCATACGAGTAGGCGCCGGATCGGGCCAGGACGAGGCCCACGGTCTGACTTATGAATGGATTGGGCTCGACAACCCCTATGACGCGCCCGCCGGACCGATCAGGTTCCAGCTGAGGTTTAACGGCGCTCCGGCTGCGGACCAGCCCGTGCAGGTCTTCGCTCGCGACCAGGGCAGCGACAGCGCGGCGGAGCCGGTCGCCTTGAGGACCGATATCGACGGCGTGCTGACCCTTCCGGAAACGACACGCGGAGAGATCATGCTCAACAGCGTTAAACTCCTGCCTGCGCCGGTGGGAAGCGCGGCAGACTGGATCAGCCACTGGGCTTCTATCACGTTCGCACGATGAGATGAGTTGGAAAGCAACGCGATCACGCATTCTTGAAACTATCGGAGTTTTCGGAACGTGAGTGATCGTCAACCGGGTATGCAGAGGTCAATTCCATGAATTTTCGACGTCTCCCGATGTCCCTGCTATTCCGACTTGCCTCCCGGCCGAAAGCGCACCGTTCACAGCGGCGATCGGCTGTTTCAAGCCTGTCCATTGCGTTGCTGACCCTCCTGATCTCGCTGAACGCGCCCCTGTCGGCAGCGGCGCACGAGGTGAGGCCCATGATTGCCACCCTCGACGCCGAAACAGACTGGTCCAGCTCTCTCGTCATTTCGCTGAACCTGGAAGCGGTCATTGTGGGAATCGAGCCGGGACACGATACGCGCGACAGCGAGAACCAGCCCCAATACGATCGGTTGAGGGCACTTTCTCCCGAGGCGCTCCGTACCGAGTGGGAGGCTTTCGCACCCGCATTCCTTGAGGGCATCGAGTTCGCTTTCGACGACCAGCCCGCAGACCTGACCCTGCGCGACGTTGTGATTCCCTCGGTCGGCGACACGACGCTGCCGCGGACCTCGGAACTCGTGCTGAGTGCCGATTATCCCGCCGATGTTCAAACCTCGTCCTGGCGCTTGGATCCACGCTTCGGTGACAGCGTATTTCGCGTCCTTCAGCCCGGGTCCGAGGAACTCGCGAGTGCGACCTACGTTCCTGCGGGGCACTCCGCGGGTCCGATCTCCCTTCAGCCTGCGGAGCCGCAGTCGGCCGCGGAAGTGTTCGGCAATTACACTTGGAGTGGCTTCACCCATATCCTGCCCAAAGGCCTGGACCACATATTGTTCGTCGTCGGTCTCTTCCTCCTGTCGACGCGTTTGAGCGCCCTTCTCTGGCAGGTCAGCGCCTTCACGGTCGCCCACACCGTGACGCTCGCACTCGGGGCGCTGGACTTGGTGTCGATCCGTCCGGAAATCGTCGAACCGTTGATCGCGCTGTCGATCGTCTGGATAGCCGTCGAGAATGTCTTCACCAATCGACTCAGCGCATGGCGTCCCTTGATTGTCTTCGCCTTCGGACTTCTTCACGGCCTCGGGTTCGCCGGTGTGCTGGGCGAGGTCGGGCTGTCCGGCACGCATTTTGTTGCAGGCCTTGTCGGTTTCAACATCGGTGTAGAGCTCGGCCAGCTTGCGGTTATCGCCCTGTGCTATGCGGCCGTCGGTTGGGCGATGAGCGGTGCACACTACCGAACTCGAATCTCAATTCCTGCCTCCATCGTGATTGCCGTCATCGCCGGCAGCTGGACTCTCGAGCGGACCGGACTGATCTAGCCCGAATTATGCATGAGAGGGGTGGCGGAAGTAGCGTAACCATCTGAAAGATTGTATGTTTTTGTTGTCGACACCAGAACTCGCAGCTTTCAGGATCACGACCTCAACCATATCCTAAAGCCTTTCGACGAAAACCTGAATCGACGGGGATTCCCATGAGGGGCGCGGTGTGATTCATCCTGTTCAGGAGGATGGGTCATGTCAGCACCTTTGCCATCAGCGCTTCGGACGCCGTTTCGGAACTACATCGAGGAAGGATTGAGCGGGCGCGCCGCTGCGGCGCGACTGAAGGTATCGCCCGCGACCGGCGCCCGTTGGGCGTTGCAGATCAGGACGAGGGGCCATGTCGAGCCGGCGGT
>JBGTIE010000831.1:0-3548 GCA_041745855.1 Lysobacterales bacterium
AAGACATGGCGCCGCCTGAAGGGCGCGAACCAGTTGCCAATGGTCATCGAAGGCGTCACATTCACCGACGGTGTCGCCGCAAACGACACCGCAAACCGCGCCGCTTGATCAGGCCGCGTCACCCAGATTCCCGCATAGCTCCAGCAGGATGACGACGAGGTACATCAGGCAAATGCCGGCAACGATCTTGAGCAGCGTCATGGCCATCAACTTCGAGCATATTCCTGGCGATGTCGATCACGTTGAGGGTCTCGGCGACCACCAGCGTGTTGCACTCTTTGGTTGTGGTGCCTTGTAGTCTCCGCACCTGCTTCGAAAGGCCCCAGACAGTGCAGCGCCAAGGCCGCCAGTGCACCCGAATGGTGGCTCCGGGCAAGTTCGATCCCACGCGAGGGCTCATCCTGCCATGCCGGTCTTACCGAAGTCGCAAGAAACTCTCCGGGCCCAAAACACCCCGAAACCTGGGATTTCCAAACTGCCACGGCTTGAAAATGCTGCATTGCAGCATTAGGTATCACTCAACGCCGAGAGATACTTTGAACACTCCCGAAAGGAGCCCCGACATGGCTAAGCAGAACCAGAAATCCGCAGCGAACGACATCCAGAGCATCTTCGATCCACAGAACTACCAGAACCATTTCAAGACCTGGGCAGACATGAACGAGCGCTTGACCTCGGTCATGGTGGATGCCGGCCACCGCTCGATCAAGATCACGTCGGAGACGGTCGATGCGGCCCTGTCGAACTGGCGCGACGCAGCGCAGGTTCGTGACGAACCGGCACAATACGCGCAAGCCTACAGAAACCTGGTGCAGAAGCAGATGGAACTTGGCATGCGTGCCATGCAGTCCTTCGCCGAATTGAGCCAGCAGACCGGCACCGAAGCTGCCGAACTGGCCTCCGAAACAGGCAAGACGATAAACGACAAGGCGACCGAGAATGCCGAACGCCTCGCGGACAAGGCGAGCGCGGCCACAAAGAAGGCGGCTTGAGCTCCATCAAGCGCAAGCGTTGCCAGACGAAAGCGGCGGATCCGAAAGGGTCCGCCGTTTTTCTTTGAAGAAAGCCCCGATACCGGTGCCATGAAGCTGATACCTGGAACTGGCGGGGAACAACCGCGCCGTTGCAGATGCGCGATCCGAGCGGCTTCAAGCTTCGGTGAGAGCACGCGCGATGGCGCGGAAGGCAGCGACGCTCTCGTGGTCTTGGTCGTGGTCGTCAAAGAGCGGATCGGCGCTGGTCTTCACAACGATCACCTCGCGCGCTGGATCGACATAGATGTACTGGGCCCAGACGCCGATCGTGGTGGGTCGCCGAAGAGGCAGTGGCGGATGTCGAGCGTGATGGGCAGCGCAACTTCCTGCGTCTGATCGACGACCGCCGCGTCCCAGTGGGCCGCTCGTTCCGTCCTGACCTGAAGGCCTCGGGCTGGCTTTGATCCCAATTATGTTCGATTGGGCTTCTTCCCTGGTTGTAGAGCGGACGCACCTTGCGCGCCCGCCGCCATGACCGGCACGATTCAATCACTCAAGGCCGAGGTGCTCTCGGGCTGCACCCAGAACCTGGGCATGGATGGCTTCTCGATCAGCCCCTGCCGGGTCGGTGCAGACCGGATCTTCCGCCTCTTCTTCGAGGATCATTGCGCCATTCGCCGTGCAAAGCGGCAGGACCGAGAAGTGCGCAGCGGGCCCGAGCTCCACCAGCCTGGCTTGCGGCAGCAGGCCGGTCAGATTGCTGCCCTTGGTGGATATGTCGGTGGCGTCAAGCCGATCCGCCTCGTCGCCAAGCTGGATCAGCAGTGTCGGGTTCGACACGCCCGTGACATCCTCGGGCGTCAACCCGAAGGTCAACCCTGGATCGATCGCGACGACGTGGCTGATGCGCGCGTCCGAATACGCGCCATCCCAAAGCGCTGCATTCAGCGCACCCAGATCCGCCCCCGCGGCTGCAATGTCGTCGCAGTGACGCGTGGGTGCGGTCTGGCAATGCTGGATGTAACCCGCAAGGTTGCCGCGCACGCCACCCAGGGACAACGCGGTCCAGCCACCATAGGAAAAGCCGACAGCGGCAATCCGTTCGGGATCGATCATCTTGCCCAACTCCGGGTCGGCAAGCAGGTGATCGAGCGCCAGCGACAGGTCCTGCGCCCGCGTCCAATGCGCCAGCCCTGCCCGCATGTCAAAATCGAAGACTGTGCTGTTGGGATGGTTGACGGCCAGCACCACGGCTCCGGACTCCGCCAGCCCTGCCGCCAGCCAGCCGAGTGAGCGGTAGTGTCCGCCCAGACCATGCGAGATCAGCACGACCGGATAGTTACCTGGAATCGGGGCGGCATCTGGCGCGACCTCGACCGGCTGGAACACCGCATTTCCGCCATACGGACTGCGGTCGCTCTCCTCGGACGCGGGATACCACATGGAGAACACCATATCGCGGCCGTGATGGGGCGCAGGAAGGTTGCCTTCGCGCACGCCGGCAGTCTGTGCCGCCAGGCCGACTGGGATCAGGGTCAAAAGGGCAGCGAGGGTCAGGTGAACAGTCTTCATGTCTTGCTCCATGTTGCGATGCACCTTTCCTGACGCATCGTTGGCGCTCGTCGCGTCCTGAAACCGGTTCGAGCTTGTGCAAAACCGGTTCGAGGACTACCAAAACCGGGTGATCGCCTTGCCTTTGCCGCTTGTCTCGAGCCTGATCCTGGGCTTTCTCTTCCTGCGCCTGATGATCCGGGAACGACAGGTGCCCTGGATTGCGGCGTTTCTCGGGATGGTAGCGTTGCAGGGTGTCGTCATCACCTTGGCGCAGCACGAAGGGTTGGCTTGGGCGCGCGCACTGCAACCGCTGACGGCGATGACGCTGCCGGTGCTGGCCTGGCTGGCTTGGACGGCTGATGGTTTGGGCAAGCCCCTGCGTGTCCGGGATGCAGGCCATGCCGCAGGCCCGCTTGCCGCGTTTGCCTTGCATTGGTCGGAGTCGCTTCTGCTCGACGCCATCGTGCCGCTTGTCTATGCGAGCTACGCCGTAGCGCTGGCTTTTTCATTGTGGCGCGAAGGCCCGGTTCCTGCGCGGGCCCGGCTCGGACAGGGTGGCCTGCCAATGCTCGTCTGGTCAGGTGTGGCGTTGGCGCTTGGCCTGTCTGCGGTGAGCGACATCGGTGTCGCGGTGGCGATTGCACTGGGGCAAGCGGCGCGGGTTCCCATGATCGTCGATCTCGCGACGTCGGTGCTTCTCCTCGGAATGGGCCTTCTCGCGCTTGGGGCCGAGCGCGTGACAGGCGATGCCGGCATTGCGGAACACAACAGTCCCCCGGCGCCGCAGGAGGACGATCGCGTGCTCGTCGATCGGCTCGACGCCCTGATGCAAGCGCGCCGCCCCTGGCGTGATCCCGACCTGACGCTTTCGCAATTGGCCCGCCGCCTGCACGTGCCAGCCAAACGGCTCTCGACGGCTGTCAATCGCGTGACGCGCGACAACATCTCGCGTTATGTCAACGGCTACCGTATCCGTGCCGCCTGTGCAGCACTGGAAGGCGGGGCAAATGCGACCGAGGC
>JBGTIE010000832.1:0-8678 GCA_041745855.1 Lysobacterales bacterium
TGTGCTCGTGCGCCCAGGCGGCCGGATGGATCCAGTCCGGCCAGTCCAGCCAGCGCCGCCAGCCGCGCGCGTACTGCTCGCTGCGCAGGCGCGCAGGGGTGCCGGGCACGCGGTCGTAGCCCTTGTGCATCACGTGGTGGGTGACCATCGTCCAGCGCGCGCTGTTGGCCATCCCCAGCAGCAGCGCGCTGACCGGGTTGGGTGCGATCCAGGCGGTCGCATGACCCAACGCGCCACAGATCCGACCCCAGCGCTCCATCTTGCGCAGGTGGTTCAGGTCGGCCGGGCCCAGATCGGCCACCAGTTCGGCCCGCAACGCGTCGATCTCGGCGGCAAAGGCGGTGAGATCGACCTCCGGCAACGGCGTCGCGGCGGCGCTCTGGGCGTGACGCCAAGGTTGGTTACGAGCCTGCCCGTGATTGACTACCGTGGTCACTATCAAGAACGCCCATGCTGCACCGAACCGGCAGGCAGACTACTGCAGGGAGGCATGTGTGGACAGCGCGATGTTTTCCAGCTCGCGGTGGAACTGGCGCAACCTGGCTTTCACTGCCTGAGTCGGGAGTCGGGAGTCGGGAGTCGGGAGTCGGGAGTCGGGAGTCGGGAGTCGGGAGTTTCGCCGACTATCCTGCTCGTACTCGTACTCGTACTCGGAAGCAGCGTGAAGGATTCGAATACGAGTACGAGTACCGCGATGCTGAGTACGAGTACGACGCCACTGCTCAGATTGCTCCCAAGCGGCGCGGAAACATCAGTTTGACTCGCACTCCCACCGCATCTCATCGCCCGCTGCGGCTGCTTATCGGCGCCGGCCGCGCTTGAACTCTCCGCCGCTTCCAGAGCGAGCGTCTTTCACGCATGCTGGGCGATGTTCAACCGGCAGGTGTCGATGATTTCGTGAGTGCAGATCGCCAGTCCATCCCGTTCGCGCGTTACTACCCTCGGCACGGATGAGTTCTGCGCCCGCCACCGCGTCGTTTCGGCCGCGCCGCCTGCTGGTGACCCTGATCGCCGCCGGCTTGATCGGCGTGCTGCTGGCGATGCCCTCGGACTTCCCAGCTGCGGTGGTCATCAGTCGTACGGTGATGACCGGATTGCTGGCAATGATTGCCTTCTCGCTGGCCGAGCGATGGCCTCGCCGGATGCCCTTGCGCTTTCCGCGCTGGGTCTGGCAGTTGTTGGCGACGGTGCTGGTGATTCCACCGGCCGCCTTTGCCTGCTACAGCCTGACCACCGCCGGCGACCCGATCTGGAGCAATCCGGACCGGATCGAGAGCGCGGCGATCCTGGCCTTCATGGGCCTGCTGTTCGGGCCGTGGGTCGCACTGGCCGGGATGCTCAGCCAGCGCGAGGCCTTCGCGCGTGAACAGACTCTGGCACTGGAGTTGACGCGCAGCGAGCTGTCGCGGGTCGAGGCCGAGGCGCGCTGGCGCCTGCTGCAGGCGCAGGCGACACCGCATTTCCTGTTCAATACCCTGGCCAATGTGCAGGCGCTGGTGGATGCCGGCTCGCCGCAGGCCGCGAGCTTGCTCAGCAGTCTGACCGACTATCTGCGCGCGGCGGTGCCGCACACGATGGACGGCCGTTCCAGCATCGCGCAGGAGGTGGACATGACGCGGGCCTATCTGGACATCATGCGTACCCGCATGCCTGATCGACTGCACTGTGACATCCGGGTCGATCCCGCCGCGCTGCCGCTACGCTGCCCATCGCTGGTGCTGCTCACGCTGGTGGAGAACGCGGTCAGGCACGGCATCGATCCGAGCGAGGAGGGCGGCAGCATCGATATCGATATCGCACTTGAAAGCGGTCGATGCCGGATACTTGTTGCCAACAGCATGCTTGCGCAATCGCGTGCCGTCGGGCCAGCGACGCCCGGCCTGGGCACCGGTCTGGTCGCGCTGCGCGAGCGCCTGCACCTGAGTTTCGGGGAGACCGCCAGCCTGGCTACCGAGCGCAGCGCCAGCCGCTTTATTGCTCGGGTGGAGTTCGCAATCGCATGAATACGCCGACCGCCCTCATTGCCGACGACGAGCCCTTGCTGCGCGATGCGCTTGCCGCTCGCCTGGGCGAGGCCTGGCCGGAGCTGCGGGTGGTGGCGATGGCGCGCAATGGTCGGGAGGCGGTCGAGCTGTTTGAACGGCATCGCCCCGACATCTGCTTTCTCGATGTGCACATGCCTGGCATGAATGGCGTCGAGGCGGCCTCGCTGATCGGTCGTCGCGCCCATCTGGTGTTCGTGACCGCCTTTGATCAGTACGCGCTGCCGGCCTTCGATGCCGGGGCGGTGGATTACCTGATGAAGCCGGTCCAGCCGCTGCGGGTCGCGCAGACGGTCAGCCGCTTGCAGGAGCGACTGCACGCATCGCAGCCGCCGATGGACCTTGCGACCGTATTGGCGGCGCTGCAGCCACCGACCGCGTTGCGCTGGATTCGCGCCTCGGTCGGCAACACGCTGAAGGTCATCTGTGTGGATGACATCGACTATCTGCGTGCGGACTCGAAGTACACCCAGGTCGCCTGGCGCGACGGCAAGGGCGAACCCTGTGCGGCGCTGATCCGAACGCCACTGAAGGATTTGCTGCCGCAACTCGACGCCGCAAGCTTTGCCCAAGTCCATCGGTCGGTAGTGGTGCAATTACGGGCGATCCAGCAACTGGTCCGGCACGACAACGAGACCGCCACGATCCACCTCCACGGTCGCAACGAAACGCTGCCGGTGAGCCGCAGCTTTCTGGCGCAGTTCCGGCAGATGTAGGCGGACCCAGTCGGGTTCCATCGCCCAGGGCCCGTGACGGAACCCCGAGTTGTACTCGGGCAAAGATGCCGGTGACGCCGCGGGCCCGCGCTTGCCCTGTGTGGCCTTGGTGCGCAAGCAGATCAGTTGCTGCGCAACCGGCCCGAGTGCAACTCGGGGTTCCATTGCCCGGGGCTCTTGACGGAACCCCGAGTTGTACTCGGGCAAAGATGCCGGTGACGCCGCGGGCCCCCGCTTGCCCTGTGTGGCCTTGGTGCGCAAAGCCAATCGGTTGCTGAGCAACCGGCCCGAGTGCAACTCGGGGTTCCATTTCACGGACGACCTGTCGATCTGCATCGCATTTCAAGCAGTCGATAACGCCCTTCGTCGCAATCGGATGGAGTCCGCGTCGGCACCGACGCACAGTATCCCGGTCAACCATCACCCGGGAGTTGCATGTGTTTCGACGAGTCATGTTCAGGATATTGGCCGGCCTGACCGCCACCGTGTTGTTGGCCCTGGGAGTGCTTGCCCTGGTCATCAGCCACGATTCGCCATGCGAGGCGGCGCCGCCGCTGGCCGCCGGCAGCATCGGCATGGCGGCGGTCATGCAGCGCTGCTACGGATCCCCCGACGTGCTGACGGTCGAGACCATCGCCAAGCCGGTCGCGGCCGAAGGCCAGGTGCTGATCCGGGTGCATGCCGCCTCGGTGAACCCGCTGGAGAAGCACTACCTGTACGGGACACCCTACCTGGTTCGTTTGAGCAACGGCTTCAATGCGCCGCAGTCGCATCGCACCGGAACGGACCTGGCTGGCGTGGTGGAGGCGGTAGGCGCGGGCGTGACCCGCTTCAAGCCCGGCGATGAAGTTTTTGGTGCGGCCGATGGCGCTTTCGCAGAGTACGTGGTCCGGCGCGAGACGGGTGGGCTGGCGTTGAAGCCGGCCAATCTGAGCTTCGAGCAGGCCGCCGCGCTGCCGGTAGCGGCGATTACCGCACTGCAGGCGCTGCGCGACAAGGCGCGCTTGCAGCCTGGCCAGCACGTGCTGATCAACGGCGCCTCCGGCGGCGTTGGCAGCTTCGCGGTGCAACTGGCCAAGGCAATGGGCGCGACGGTGACGGCAGTATGCAGCGGCCGCAACGCGGAGATGGTGCTCGCGCTTGGTGCCGACCACGTGATCGATTACACGCAGCACGACTACACCGAGGGCGACACCCGCTTCGACGCGATCGTCGACATGGTCGGCAACCACTCGCTGGCCGAGATGCTTGGTGTGATCGAGCCCGATGGGGTGCTGGTGATGGTCGGATCGGCACGGATGAACAACTGGTGGGGTCCGCTGGCTCGCCCGTTGCGCGCGAAGCTGCGATCGTTCTTCGTGCCCCAACGGATGGAACCCATGCTGGCGAGCGTCACCGCCGACGATCTGGCCGAGCTGGCCCGTTATGCCGAGGCCGGCCAGCTCACCGCCCACATCGACCGCCGCTATCCGCTGGCCGAGGTCGCCGACGCGATGCGCTATCAGGAAAAGGGGCGCACGCGCGGCAAGACAGTCATCAATGTATTGCCGTAGGCCAGGTCTCCGCACTGCTAAACGGGCCGCACGCCTCACATTTGGAGTGCGCTGGCCTGACAGCGTTTGCTCTTTAGCCCGGATGTTTCATGAAGGCCGCCGATCATCGTCGTTATGCGGTTTGCGGACTGTTTGGCGGTAAAGGCGTTTTTGCTCTACGTTGAGCCGACAAACGGGAGCAAACCGCGCCACGACGTGCCCAGCGTGATGAAAGCGGGCGATGACCGCGGTAGTAGGTTTATGAAATATCCGGGATTGGTTCTTGATTGCGCGGAGCAACAGCAATCAAGATGCGGTCCTGCGCCTTCCAAATAGACTGGTGACGATCGAGCCGCTGACCACCACCAGCGCGCCAATCACACCCACCAGGCCGATCGTCTCCGGCGTGACCCACTCCGGCACCAGCCAGTGCAGCAGCTCTACCGTGGCCAGGGTCAGCAGCGGGGTCAGCGCCAGCACCACCGAAACCCGTGACGCCTCCCAATGGGCGAGTGCTTCGGCGAAGGCGCCGTAGGCACCGAGCGTGTTCAACGCGCAATACAGCAGCGCCCACCAGGCTGCCGCCGACAAGCCGCGCAGTGCGCTTAAATCGGCCGTCGGCAACAGCAACAGCGTGGCCAGAAGATAGATGCAGCACAGTATCGTCTGCGAACCCAGATGGCGCAGCAATTGCTTCTGCAGCAGCGCATAGCATGCCCACAGCACCGCCGCGAGCACGATGCACGCCGCGCCCAGCGCATAGTGCGGCGGACCGTCGGCCTGAGCGCGTTGATCACTGAAGAACAGCAGCAGCCCGCCGGCCACCAGCGCCAGACCGCCCCATTGCGCAATCGTGAAGTGTTCCTTGAATACGACGATGGCGCCGATCGCCATCAGCAGCGGCGCCAATTGGATCAGCAACTGGGCATTGGCCGCGGTGGTGTAGTGCAGGCCCCAGAGATAGAACAGGTAGTTGCCGATCAGCATCAGGCCGGCGAGCCCCAGCAGCGCCCAGTGCCGGCCGTGCAGCTGACGCAAGGGCACCAGTCGGCCGCGCCAAGCGAGCCACAGTCCGAGGCCCACAGACGCGAAGGCGAAGCGGAACCAGGTCACCGTCAGCGGATCCAGATCGCGCAGGATCAGCTTCAGCGCCACCGGCAGGGTGGCCCAAAGCCCGGCAGTTAGGAAAGCGAGGAGCAGCCCCAGCCGCCAGCGGCCGGAGACGGTGTGCAGAATCATGAACGCGAGCGCTCAGGGGCGGAGGCGCGGGAGCATAGCAGTGGGCAAGAGCGAAGTTGGGAGTCGGGAGTAGGGAGTCGGGAGAAGTGCTGCGGGACGGTGCGACGTTCGGCCAGATTGCCGATGTCGACTTCACTTGGCGCAGCACCGTGCTGCCGCTGCTGGTCGTTACCTATGACCGCAGTGAACTGTTCCGCGGCTAGGTCGCCGAACGCTTCCGGAGCGTCGCGCGCCGAGCTGGATTGACAGGCCGCGCAAACAAGTGCGCCGGCCCGAGTTATCGGGCCGGCGCAGGATGTTGCCAAGGGTAATGGCCCGCTTCAATTCAATCCGGGCGCATCGCAATCAGTGCGACTGTTTGGCCTGCAGCTCCCACTTGCGGTCGCGCATCGAGTCGTGCTGCGCCTTGACCTTCGGCAGGTAGCCCATGACGGCTTCCTTGGTCGATTCCGGTGTGCTGGAATCCTTCAGGACGTTGTGGAAGGCATCCATGATGCGATCCTCGCTGGCTTCCAGTTCACTGACATAGGCATAGTCGCTGTCATTGCTGCGCAGCGTGGCCCGGATATCGGTATAGAACTGGTGCAGCGCGCCGCGGAAGGTTCCCGATTCGGCCGGTTTGGCGCCGTTGTCGCGCACCTCGCGCGCCATCGCACCCACCAGGCCGTTCTTTGAACTGGCCATGTTCTCGAACAACACCTGCAATTTCGGATTGTCGACGGACTTGGCCGCGTCCGAATAGAACTCGGCGCTGTCACGCGTCAACTGAATCAGCTCATTGAGTGTTTCGATGGTCTTCTCGCGTTTGTCGGATTTGAAACTCAGCATCAAATTCCTCCTTGAATTCGCTTTCGAATAACACTGCAGGGGAAATACGAAGCGACCTTTGGAATAAAACTGCAGTATATACAGACTAACATTCAGGTGATGATCATTCTGTTAAAAATTGCTGATCAGTCTTTCACCCGATCCTGAGCTGATCGGGACGCCGGGTACACACGTAGCATCGACCGGCGTCTCTGTTCGCTGGCGCACCGACTTCGATGGCCTGCAGGCGCACCCTGTCAGGCGCTGGCCGGACCCGGATCTGGCGCGATGGTTGGCCGCCACAACGCAATCCGCACCCATTGGTCCCCTGGAGTACGCCGTGCAGATCCTTGTCAGAACCGACTGTGACGACTACGCCGACGAGTCGCTACTCGGTCGGGTCAGGGATGCCGTGGCATTCGCGCTGCATCGCTATGGGTTCCACATCATCCGCGCCGAAGTCCAGCTCGGTCACACGGAAGCTTGCGGCAATGCCTCGCTCGATCAACGCTGTCGGATCGATGTGCGGCTACGTGGTTGCCAGCCGTTGTCGGTCGAATACCCCGCCCACTCGCTCGAACTGGCCGTCGACGGCGCGTTATATCGCCTGGCAAGGGAGATCGACGGCGCCCATGAAAGCTCGCTCGGGCAGCCCGCTATGGCATCGAAAGGACGGCAGGACACGAGCGGGTTCGGGGCTAGCCCGGATGTTTCATGAACGTGCGTAGCGAGACTTTCGGGCGCGTCGTGATGCGATCCGCGCACCGTTTGGAAGTGACCGTCACCCCAAGCTGCAGCTGTGACCCCAGGCGGGCAACACGCCGACCAGAACGAGAATCAGGACGAGGGCTCGATCGGTCCATCGGTGCGCCAGCGCACCGACACCTTTGCGACAGAAGCGCAGTTTCAGTACCGGCTGACCGCGCTGGCTGATGGCGCAGGCAGCATGCGGCACGCCGTTTCAGCGCACCAGGAGTAAATCACATGATGAAGACAATGATCCCAATGGCCGTTTGTGCGGCGTTTTTGTTAACCGCCTGCCAGGAGACCGCGCAGGAAACCAGAGAGGATGTGGCAGAGGCGCGGCGGGATGCCGCCGAGAACGTCCGTGATGCGCGCGAGGACCGGAACGAGGCTGTTGCCGGAGCGCGCGAAGATGTGGGCGCCGCGCGCCAGGATTACAGCAACCAGGACGGTCGGGCAATGACGAACCTGTCCGGCGCTGAAGCCGATGCCATGAGTTCGACGGCCAACGCCAACTACGACGTGGCGCTCGCCCAGGCGACCGGTCGCTACGAAATTGCCGAAGAGGCCTGCGATGCGTTCAGCGGGGCTGAGAAGGACGCTTGCAACAGCACGGCCGAGGCTCAGTTTGAAGCCGAGAAGGCCAAGGCCATCGCTCAGCGCGATAAGGTCCTGGCGAGCGCCGATCGCCACAACAACTGATCTGACGAGCAGCGGCGACCATGGGTGGTCGGAATTGGTCCGGCCACCCTTGTCTGCGCCTGACGCCAGACGCCGGGCCTGCATCAGGGGCCTCGTGCGCCGCGCATATGTTCGGTAGCGCACGGAAACCGGAACGTCTGCAAGTGCATCTTCCGTCACCGCGGCAGCTTGACCGAATTTGATGGCAACGCGTGAAGTATCACCCGGAGAGCGTTTGCGGGGGCGGTACGCATTTCCCCGCATGACGGGAAATCTGTGGGGTCGTGTGCATTGCACTTTGCGCGCGTGATCGGCCATCTAACAAGCCGCTTTCCAAGGCCTTTGGAGAATGCCGTGCAGATTCTGATAGACGCCGACAGTAGCGAGAACGCCGGCGAGCCGTTGCTCGATCGGGTCAGGGACACCGTTGGCGCAGCGCTGCATCATTACGGGTTCCACATCAGCCGTGCCGTGGTCCATCTCAGTCACCCGCAGGCTGGTGGCGACGACGCACCGCAACAGCGCTGCCGCATCGAAGTACGACTGCGCGGTTGCCAGCCGCTGTCGGTCGAACACGCCGCGCGCTCGATCGAAATGGCCGTCGACGGAGCCCTGTACCGCCTGACCAGGGTGATAGACGGCGCGCGTGAAGGCGCGTTGGGGCAGTCCGCGGAGGGATCGGGCCAACGCTCGGGTTCGGACGGATTCGGGGCCGCGACATGAGCATCGCGATCGCCTTCGCCAGCTAGCGATTCAGCCGCTCAGCCGCTCAGCCGAAACCGACGCCGTTCCGCGGGGTCGGTGAGCCTCCCTGCGCAAGTGCATGGGTGATCCCATGGCGCCAGTCATCCAGTTGCGATACATGCTGGCGGAGCCAGCCGGAATGGTAGAGCGTATCGGCATAGCGTTCGCCGCGA
>JBGTIE010000833.1:0-2516 GCA_041745855.1 Lysobacterales bacterium
CCGTGCTGCGGCGCGTCGTCGCGATCGCCGTCGCCGTCGCCGTCGGCATTGACACTGCCGTCGGCTTCGTTGCCCAGCGAGTCGGACGGGCTCGACGCCGGGCCTGACACCGACTGCCCGGGCTGATCGTCACGATCGGTCAGGGCGTCGCTGTCTGCGGACGCAGGCACGTTGGAATCCGTCGCCTCGTTAGAGCCCGCTTCGGCGCGGTTCTTCGGTGGACGGGGAGTTGATCGATGTCGGCGCCGGCTTTTGGGCGACTCGGACGCGGTCGCCTCGGCGCTCCTCTCGGGTGCGCTGTTTTCGGAATTCAAAGGAGTTCTATCGCAGGCGGAACCGCAACGGTTCCGGAAGTACCTAAAACACTAGCACGGGGGAATTGCTTGGTCTAGTACCTTGGCGATTGCGGGTGCGAGTCCAAAGTCATGTTGTGATGGTCTGCATGGATCCGAGGGCCCAGGGCTCAGGGCCCAGGGCCCAGACAGGTCAAGAGCCGCTAGGCGGTGAATGTGACTGGTATCGCGAGGTCCGTTCCGCCTTGAGGTCGGTCCCTGCTCTTCTGGGCCCTGGGCCCTGAGCCCTGGGCCCTAGGCCTTGGTTCAAGGACGCCGCCCAGCCAAAACGCCTCCGAGCTAGCCAGTCTCCTCAGAGCGCCCTCTCGATAAACTGGCTCAGCTGCATTTTGCTGACCGCGCCGATCTGGGTGGAGTGGACCTGGCCGTCCTTGAAGATCATGAAGGTCGGCAGGCCGCGGACGCGGTACTGGCTGGCCAGGGCCGGCGAGGCTTCGACGTTGACCTTGGTCACCCGCAGGCGCTCGGCGTACTGGTCGGCCAGATCGTGCAGCACCGGCTCGATGCGCTTGCAGGGTTCGCACCATTCGGCCCAGAAATCGACCAGCACCGGCGCGTCGCCGGACAATACTTCCTGTTCGAAGTCGGCGTCGCCGACATGCTTCACGCGATCACTCACGGTGAGGGTTACTCCGCTATAAAATCAATGAATAAGCTACACTTGTTCAAAACCGGCTGAAGTTGCACGATGCAGCTTGTCGAAACGGCGGCATGCACGACCGGCCAGCCGCCCAAGTGGAACACAGAAGTGGGACACTTGGCGCGTGCAAGTTTGGTCGCAAAATCGGGTGGGGGTCAATCCAAACCGCACTGCATGTCCAACTCCCCGACTGTGCCCCGGGGAGCGTCACCTGACGGGTGGCGCGTCGCTGCGGGGCTGGAAGAAGCATGAGCCAACCTGTACTTACCGACGTTGATTTCCACAGCCTGGGCCTACATCCCACGTTACTGCAAGGCCTCGACGAGGCCGGCTTCCACCGCCTCACACCGATCCAGGCGCTCGCCCTGCCGCCGGCACTGGAAGGCGAGAATATCGCCGGCCAGGCCCAGACCGGCACCGGCAAGACCGCTGCTTTCCTGCTCACCATCATGCAGCGCTTGCTCACCAAGCCGGCCGTGAACGAGCGCCGGCCGGCCGACCCGCGTGCGCTGATCCTGGCGCCGACGCGCGAGCTGGCGATCCAGATCCACAAGGACGCGCTGTTGCTGGGGGCCTACACCGGCCTGCGTCTGGGGCTGGCCTATGGCGGGATCGACTACGAGAAACAGCGCAAGGAACTCGAAGACGGTGTCGACATCCTGATCGGCACGCCCGGTCGGCTGATCGACTATCTCAAGCAGCACGTCTACAGCCTGCGCGCCGCCGAAGTGGTGGTGATGGACGAAGCGGACCGGATGTTCGATTTGGGCTTCATCGCCGACGTGCGCTTCCTGCTGCGCCGTTGTGCTCCGCGCGAGTACCGGCAGGGCATGCTGTTCTCGGCGACGCTGTCCTTCAAGGTCATGGAACTGGCCTACGAGCATATGGACGAAGCGCGCAAGGTGGTGGTTGAAAGCGACAGCATCACCGCCGCGCAGGTGACCCAGAAAGTCTACTTCCCGGCCAGCGAGGAAAAGCTGCCGCTGCTGGTGGGCCTGATGAAGCGGATGGACGCGACCCGGTCGATCGTCTTTGTCAACACCAAGCACGCCGCTGAACAGATCGCCAATCGGCTTAATCAGGTCGGTCTGGTCACCGCGGTGCTGTCCGGAGACGTGCCGCAACAGAAGCGCCAGACCCTGCTCGGCCGCTTCGGGCAAGGCGACATTGCGATTCTGGTGGCCACCGACGTGGCCGCCCGCGGCTTGCATATTCCCGATGTCTCGCACGTATTCAACTACGATCTGCCGCAGGACGCCGAGGACTATGTCCATCGGATCGGCCGCACCGCGCGCTTCGGCGCCAGCGGCGATGCGATCAGTTTCGCCTGCGAGCGCTATGCGATCAGCCTGCCGGACATCGAACGCTATATCGATCACAAGATCCCGGTTGCCCAGGTCGAAACCGAATTGCTGGCCGACATGCCTGCCTTCCATCTGAGCCGGGCACCTCGGCGCGATGATCGCGGCGGTCCGCGTGGCCGCGATGGCAGTCGCCGGCCGCGCTCCGGCGGTCCCGGTGGC
>JBGTIE010000834.1:0-2537 GCA_041745855.1 Lysobacterales bacterium
CCTGGGCGACATGCTCGAGCTGGGCGTGGACGCGGCCGAGTTGCATGCCCAGGCCGGTCGGCAGGCCAGGCAGGCGGGAATGAGCCGGTTGTTCGCGGTTGGTCCGCTGGCGGCATCAGCGGCTGGCGCCTTTGGGGTCGGTGGTAGCAGTCATGCCAATCAACGGGAGCTGCTCGATGCGCTCGCCGAGCAGCTGCGGCTGAGCGACGGCGGCGGCGCCAGATTGCTGCTGGTGAAGGGATCGCGCTCGTCGGCGATGGATCGCGTGGTGGATGCCCTGACGGGTGCAGAGGAGGGCGCGTGCT
Organism: Lysobacterales bacterium; assembly: GCA_041745855.1. GTDB lineage: Bacteria > Pseudomonadota > Gammaproteobacteria > Xanthomonadales > SZUA-5 > JAWLAT01. The sequence goes on from JBGTIE010000834.1 coordinate 306, forward strand.
GCTCTGGCTGAGTGAACTGCTGGCGCCTTACGTCAGTGCCTTCAACGTATTCCAGTACGTGACGCTGCGGTCGATCCTGGGTGCGCTGACCGCGCTCGGTCTGGCGCTGGCGATCGGCCCGAAGCTGATACGCACGCTGACCCAGCGACAGATCGGGCAGACCATCCGGGGGGACGGCCCCGAGTCGCATCTGTCCAAGGCCGGCACGCCGACGATGGGAGGACTGTTGATCCTGGTCAGCATGGCCATCTCGATCCTGCTCTGGTGCGATCTGTCCAACCGCTACGTCTGGGTCGCGCTGGCGGTGCTGATCAGTTTCGGCTTCATCGGCTGGATCGACGACTACCGCAAGCTGGTGCTGAAGGACAGCCGCGGCCTGGCGGCGCGCTGGAAGTTCCTGCTGCAGTCGATCTTCGGCGCCGCCGCGGCGATCTACCTGTACTTGAGCGCCGACGTGCCGGCGGCGACCCAGCTGTTCCTGCCGGTGTTCAAGGAAGCGGTCTTTCCACTGGGCCTTGGTTTCATCGTTATCGCCTATTTCTGGATCGTCGGCTTTTCCAATGCGGTCAACCTGACCGACGGCCTGGACGGCCTGGCGATCATGCCGGCCGTGCTGGTGGCCGCGGCGCTGGGCATCTTCGCCTACCTCAGCGGTCACGCGGTGTTTGCCGAGTATCTGGCCATCCCGCGTGTCCCGGGGGCGCAGGAAATGGCGATCGTCTGCAGTGCGATGGCCGGCGCGGGCCTGGGTTTTCTGTGGTTCAACACTTATCCGGCGCAGGTCTTCATGGGCGATATCGGCGCGCTCGCACTCGGCGCGGTGCTCGGGCTGGTCGCGGTGGTCGTGCGGCAGGAAGCGGTATTGCTGATCATGGGCGGCATCTTCGTGCTCGAGACCTTGAGCGTGATCCTGCAGGTGGGCTCCTACAAGACCACCGGCCGGCGAATCTTCCGGATGGCACCGCTCCATCACCATTTCGAGCTCAAGGGATGGCCCGAGCCGCGGGTGATCGTGCGCTTCTGGATCATCAGCGTGGTGCTGGTACTGCTGGGTCTGGCGACCCTGAAGGTGCGTTGAGCATGGCCGCCGTGATCGACCCGCGCATGTTCACCGAAGTTACTGAACGGCCCGACGGCGGCCTGCTGCTGGCGACTATCGGCCTGATCATGCTCGGGCTGGTGATGGTCACTTCGACCTCGATCGCGATCGCCGAGGCGCACGGTGTCGGCCCCTTCCATTACGTTACCCGCCATGTGGCGTTCCTGCTGCTCGGAGTGGCCGCCGCCTGCGTCATGTGGCGTGTACCGCTGAGTCTGCTGCAGCGCTGGTCGCCGCTGGCTGCGTTGGCCGGGTTGTTGTTTTTGCTGCTGGTGTTCCTGCCCGGGATCGGCGTGCGCGTCAATGGCGCGCGGCGCTGGATCACCCTCGGCATCGCCGGCTTCCAGGTGGTCGAGCTGGTCAAGTTGCTGCTGATCATCTACGTGTCCGGCTATCTGGTGCGCCACCGCCGCTCGGTCCAGACCAGCATGGGTGGCGTGTTGAAGCCACTCGCGCTGGTTGCCGCGATGGTCGGCCTGCTGCTGGCGCAGCCGGACTTCGGTGGCGCGGTACTACTGATCGGGATTGCGGTGGGCATGCTCTGGCTGGGCGGAGCTTCGGCACCGCGGCTGGTCGGGGTCGGGCTGCTCGCGGTGCCGGTGATCGTGATTCTGGCGCGGATGGAAAGCTACCGTCTGCGCCGGCTGACCTCCTTCCTGAACCCGTGGGAGGATCCTTTCAACGACGGTTTCCAGCTGACGCAGGCCTTGATCGCGGTCGGTCGCGGCGAGTGGTTCGGCGTCGGCCTGGGCGATAGCGTGCAAAAGCTGTTCTACCTGCCTGAGGCGCACACCGACTTCATCGTCGCGGTGATCGCTGAGGAAATGGGCTTTTTTGGTCTAGTGCTGCTGCTGGGTCTGTTCGCGCTGCTGACCGGGCGCGCCTTCAAGCTGGGACTGACCGCGTTTGAGCGCGACTGGATCTTCGCCGGCTCACTCGCCTATGGCATCGGGCTGTGGTTCGCGCTGCAGGCCACCATCAGCATCGGCGTCAATCTCGGCGTGCTGCCGACCAAGGGCCTGACCCTGCCCTTCGTATCCTCCGGCGGCAGCAGCGTGCTGATGAGCTGCGTTGCAGTTGGCGTGCTGCTGCGGATCGCGCGGGAACTGGCGCGGGCCGAGTGCAGCCCGCCG
>JBGTIE010000835.1:0-16211 GCA_041745855.1 Lysobacterales bacterium
CCTTCGGGCGCCACGGTCGGGATGCGGCCGTCGACGACATTGATCGCGCCGCCGATTGCGCCGGAGCCATACAGCAGCGCCGCCGGACCTTTGATCACCTCGATCTGCTCGGCGACGAAGGGATCGACGGTGACGGCGTGATCGACCGAAACGGTCGAGACGTCCTGCGAGGCGATGCCGTCGTTCAGGACCTGCACCCGCGCGCCTTCCAGACCGCGGATGATCGGCCGGCCGGAGCCGGTGCCGAAGAAACTGTTCTGCACGCCGAGTTCGCGGTCGAGCGTTTCGCCAAGCGTGTTGCCGCGGCGTCGATCGAGCTCGGCGCCATTGAGGACTTCGACCGGCTGCAGCAACTGATCGCGATTGCGACGCAACGGATCGGCGCTGACTTCGACTTCGTCCAGTTGGCGCAGACGCTCGGTTTCTGTCTCTTGGCTGGTCTGGGCCGTGGCCGCGGTGGCCAATCCCTGGCTGATGGCGATGGCGAGTGCGCAGCGCAGGGTAGGGGATGGGAAGCTCGGAGAACGCATGGTCGGGGATCACTCGGGTGGGATCAGAAAAGGTATGTTACGCAATAACATTACCTTATGCACCCATGACCTCCGACGTGTAAGAAAAGGCTGACGCCACATGAAGGCAGAATCGTACGTCCTTGGCGCCAAAGGCTGACAAGCGGGGCGATTTGTGCGTGGTAGACTGAGCGCCATCGCCAAATCCGGCGATTCATGCAAAAAAATCAATTGAAACAAGGACTTTTCCCATGGCTCGCGGCGTAAACAAAGTGATTCTGATCGGTAACCTGGGGGCGGATCCGGAGGTCCGTTACACGGCCGGTGGGCAGGCCATGGCCACGGTCAAGCTGGCGACCTCCGACAGCTGGACTGACAAGGAAGGCAACAAGCAGGAACGCACCGAGTGGCATCGAGTGAAGTTCTTCGGCCGACTGGCCGAGATCGTCGGCGAGTACCTGAAGAAGGGTCGTCAGGTGTACGTCGAGGGCGCCATCCGCACGGACAAGTACACCGGCCAGGACGGCATCGAGCGTTACACCACCGATATCATTGCCAACGAGATGCAGATGCTGGGCGGGAATCCCGCTAGCCAGGCTGCCGGCGGTGGAGGTGGATACGAGGACAGCAACGGTCGTACGTCCCGAGGCGCTGGCGGTGGTGCTGGCGGTCAGCAGCGTCCACCACAGCAGCAGGGCAACCGCCCGGCAGCGCCGCCGGCAGAGGACTTCGAGGACGATATTCCGTTCTAGCGCGCCGGCAAACGGAAGCAGACCGCGCCAAGACGTGCCCGCTTTGTCCCTTTGTCCAGAGCGGGTAGCGGCCGCAGAAGTAGGTTTGTGAAATATCCGGGCAGGCTTTCCTTACAACGAGCGGCCCGCGCAAACCAGATTGGTCGGCGCGGGCCCGTTCGCAACACTGCGTAGAAAATGGTGTGCTCTACCAATCGACTCAGTTGTCGTGGCGCTGTTCGAACTCGCTGACCTGTCTTTCGGCTTCGTCCTTGCTCAGTCCGTAGGTCTCCTGGATCTTGCCTGCCAACTCGGTGCGCTGACCGGCGATGACATCCAGTTGATCGTCGGTGAGCTTGCCCCACTGCGAGTGCACCTTGCCCTTGAACTGCTTCCAGTTGCCTTTTGCGATATCCCAATTCATGACTCTCTCCATTATTGGTTGGATCGAACCAGACCGGAAAATCCGGCGTGGTGCTTGAAGCCTGCCCGATGGCGGCTATTCCAGAACGAAGGTCACCCGCATGGTGACCCGGTAGCCGCTGATGACGCCCTTGTCCACGAGGACCTTCTGTTCGGAGATCCAGGCGCCACGCACCTGCTTGAGGGATTTCTCGGCGCGGCGGATGCCGGCCTCGATTGCATCATTGAAGCTGACAGTGGAGTCGCTGGTGATTTCGACGACTTTTGCAATGCTCATTTGTAGTCCTTCTTGCGACTCTTTCGAATCGATTGCCGACAGAATCCGGCGCACGATCATCTACTGAGGCTGGGTGGCGACACCGGCGCCTTCGTCAGCGCCGGCGCATCAATCGATTTCAGCGCTTCCTGCCGATGCGCAGGCCCATGCCCGCCAGGGCCGATAGCAGGCCGCCCAGGGCGAACCACGGCAAGGCGCCGGCCGTGTCAGGCAGGCGATCCCTGCTCTGGGATGCCGAGGCGTACTGAACCGGCGGCGTGTCGTCTCTCCGGCTGCGCTGGTCCATCGGGTCGGTGGGACCAGAATCCTCGTAGCGGGTGAAGCGCGAATACTGACTCGGGTTCGCCACCGGCTCGCTGGCCAAACCGGACGCGCCTTCAGGCACATAGAGGTTGATCCGCTGGTTCTGGCGCAAGGCGGAGAAGGGCTCTTTGCGGCCGTCCAGAGTGACTCGCTGACCTTCGGCTGGCACGAAGGTATAGCGGCCCATCGAGCGGCCGGCCGGGCTGATGAAGTCGGAGGTCACCGAGCCGTCGGAATTCAGACGCACAAAGTCAGCCTCGAAGCGCGCCCACTTGACGTTATTGTTGGTGACAACCTCGTGGCAGGCTTCGGCGATGCGCGGATACTGCGAGATCAACTCAAGGTTCCAGGCGATATCGACCTGGCCACAGCTCTGGGTACGGGTTTGCGGGGCATCGAGCCGACGGGTATCGAGCTCGGTTTGCGCCACGATGCTGCCGCTGCAGGCCAGTGCAATGGTCAGTACCGAAAGCTTCAAGCCTTTCATGGGTGAGTTACGGGTGTTCATGGTGTTGCTCCTGTTGCCTGGGATAAAGGAAGTCCGGGGGGCCGGCTTCCGCCTGCGGCGGCGCTCTCGTGGTGACCGTGGATCTCGTGGTCGCCAGAGCTCGTCCAGCCTGGGTGATCGGCGGTGGCGCGCACGATGTAGCGCTGCGGGGCGTTGCCGACGAAATAGAACGGGTAGCAGGTGATCAGCGTCAGGCTGGGCTGCTCGGTGGGTTGTAGTGGTGAGAGGTCGTCAGGTTCGACGATCGTGACCGCGCTGACGCGATAGCTGCGCAGCTCGCTCAGGTCCTGCAGTTCGATCCGGTCGCCCACCTCGATGTCCTTGAGGCCACGGAACCAGCCGTCACGATGGGCGGCAAGGGCGAGGTTCTGCGTTGCGGGCGTATCCCCCGCGGCGGACACTACGCCCGCCCCGCGATTGAGATTGCGCTCGCTCAGGTCGGCATACACCGGTACCCGCAGCTCCAGCTTCGGGATCCGCATCACCGCGACCGGCAGTTCCGTGGCTGCCTGTCCGCTCAGACTGCGCTGGTAGTGATCGATCCGCAGTGCCGACCAAAGACTGGTATCGGGTGCCGGCGCCACGATGGGGTCGATGCGGACGTCCAGCATATCGGTCCGCCCTGCCGTCGCGTCTGTCCCGGCAACCGTCGCAAGTCGCCATTCGCCGCTGCTTGGTGCCTCAACCCGGCTGTCCGCCAGCGCCGCGCTGAAGGCGGCCAGACCGGCTTCATGCTCGTGCTGGCCGTGGCTACGGGCGCCGAAGTAGACCGCGCCGCAGAGCAAGGCGATTGCCCAGCAGGCGCGTTCCATCCAGCGCGACCAACCCGGAGCGGCGGCGCTCATCGAAGCAGCCTTCGATCCTGCTCAAGGCGCTGGCGGCTGACCGTCGCTCTGACGATTGGCTTCGTCTTCGATCGCCTTGCCGGCGGCCTCGGTATCCTGGCCAACGCCGCGAATGGTATTGCAGGCGCCCAGACCGCCGATCAGAAAGGCGAGAATCAACAGGGTAGCGAAGGGACGAATGATCGTGTTCATGGCGTGCTCTCAAGTGGGGCAGGGTCCCTTGCTGTCCCTGCCTGCCGATCGCTGTCGGTGGCTCCGGGACCTCGCTAGGGTCGCCATGAATCCTGCGCTGTGATCGGATGCCCGTCTGTTCGCCAGCACACCAAGACCGCAGCTTCAGGCGCGTGGGCCAGATGCCGGGTGCCTTACTCAGGGGGCGCGCTGGCCAAGCGTCCTGCGCATCGACGCGCGGAAATGCTGATCGCGTCTACCAGCGCTTGCAGGATCGGATGATCGAGGCCGTCTCTGGCCATCGATGCGGCGCAATACAGCGCGTGCTCCGGCAGGGTTGTAGTCATCTGATCGAGAACCGAGCGCGTCGTCTTGGTGTCGATTCTCATCTCGCCCGCCAGCTTGTCCCAGTCCCGTCCGGAGATCTGGCGGCACCGATAGTGGCTGCCGATCTTCATTGCCAGTTTGAGCTTGGGCGTGTTCAGGTCAGGGTAGGGCAATACACTCAACAGGTCGTACAACGGTGCAAGTCGGACCTGGCCACCTTGACCGAGGAGCAGCGAATAGTTCTTGGCGTGGGCGTCGGATCCGCCGATGATCCAGTTGAACACCAGAGCGCGAAACAGCGTGACTACGTCGACACGTGGCCGGCTGGAATGTGCATGAAGTACCTCCGCGAGGTCCTTTGGCGACGGGCCTCCCTCAAACTGATATTTGCGCTGCGGGTGGATGCCCAGAGCCTGACAGAAATCTTCCTGATGGACGCGCAGCAGTGTGCCCTGGACCCGATCGTAGCGCTCGACGCAGTAGCAGGCCTCATCGCCGAATCGCAGCACAGTCGAGCTCGCAGTCGGCAAGCCAATCTGCTGGGCGAGCTGCAGGCAAAAGTGCTCGTTCTCGGCGAGTCCGGGCAGGTCCATTCTGGGCGGCTTGAGGATATGCGTGGTAGGAACGCGCCCGCTCGGGATACCCCACCGACCGTCCCGGTACAGCAACGCCAGCTTGGGCTGTGCCCCGGCAAGACTGAACTGGCCCCGATCGCCGGGCTCACGGGTCGCGCCGCTGTCCAGGCGGACCCTTCGCAGTCGCGCCTCGAGTCCAGTCTCATCGAGCCATTGAATGCGATCGCCGAGGTCGTTGGAGCGCTCGACTAGCTTGTCTGGGGCAACGAAAGTGACGGCCCCGGCGCAGTCTTCGCCAATGTGCGTGAGCAGAGCAACCGGGTTGCGCGCCGAAACGTGGAACTTCGAGGCCCAGCGTTGGATCGTGTGATCGTCGTCCGGCATCAGTCCCCAGAGCACGGCCTCGACCGTCTCCGGTCGGTGCCTGTCCTGTGCCAGTGGCAGCGACAACGACAACGGCATCGCTTCCGGACTGGCGCGCCAATCCGGCGCATAAGCGAAGTGCGGTCGGCCTGTGGGATCGGTACTGAGTTCACCGATCAACCGGTCGTTGAGATAGGTCATCAGCGCCATCAATCAGGATTCCGATGTTGTGGTCGCATCTGACTGACGGGATCGCTGGGAGGTCGGTCGAAAGTCATCTCTTGAGTTCGCCCAGCTGCTTGGCGAGGCGGGCAACCGAGTCATGTTCACGCATGATCTTTTCGATATCTACGGGGACGCCTTCAAGCTGCCTGGCGAGACGGGCCATCGAGTCGTGTTCGCGCACGATCTTCTCGATTTCGGGAACACCCACGTCAAGTGATTTGCTGATGTGGTCAATCCCTTCGGGAAGCTGTTGGGCGAGCCGGTAATCTGATGCGTGCTGCTCGACGATCCGGTGAATGTCCACTGCTTGTGCAAGAGGCAAGGTTGACCTGGAATGGTTGCTCGGGACGGATGCGCTGAGCGTCGCCTCTGGGTTTGCATCCTGCTCTGCGACATGTAAGGACAGATCGAGCGTGTATAGGGCACGCAGCACCAGCCCGAGTTCTGCCCTGGGCTTGCCCCGTTCGATGTCGATCAGCCATTGGCGACTGACGCCGATCTCCTTGGCGAGTCGGGCCTGGTTCCAGCCCAGTGCCTTGCGGCGTGAGCGGATGGCCTGACCCAGATCCTGTGCCGTCTTGACGAGTAGCATGGCTAGCCCTGATGTCTACATACGACGACATTGTAGTTTATGTCTTCGTTCGAAGACAGGGGCGTCCGTAGAATGTCAACGTTCATTGACTTCATCGCAAACGTCAATGTTCGGCGACATTTGGTCTCAGCGTGAAGCGGTAGTGCGCCACCCCCCATTCACGACCGTGGTCGTAGCCGAAACACTCGGCACAGGCCAGGTAGAACATGCGCCAGCGTTGCAGCCATCGGCCGGCATCCTGATCGCCATAGCACCGGCGAAACAGCTGCAGGATCGCGTCGCGCTGGCGATCGGTGTTCTGCAGCCAGTGTTCGCTGGTGCGCTGGTAGTGGCTGCCGTCGAGCCACCATTGCTGCTCCAGGACCAGTTCGCGCTGAAAGTTGAGCAGGGTGTCGAAGGAGGGCATCAGGCCGCCGGTGAAGAAATGGCGGCCCATCCAGTTGTCGTCGCCTTCGGTCTCGAAGGGGTAGAGCAGTTCGCGGTGGGCGAAGATGTGGACGAACAGTTTGCCGCCCGGTCGCAGCCATTGGCCGATTCGGCCGAGCAGCACTTCGTAATTGCGCACGTGCTCGAACATTTCGATCGAGATGCAGCGGTCGAATCCGGCCGCCGGCAGCTCCAGCACATTGACATCACAGGTCAGCACGCGGACGTTGCGCAAGCCGCGCTCGCGACAGCGTGCCTCGATGTGTTCGCGCTGGGAGTTGGAGTTGGAGACCGCGGTGACCTGCGAGTTGGGCAGCTTTTCAGCCAGGTACAGCGTCAGCGAGCCCCAGCCACAGCCCAGTTCCAGCACATCCTGGCCATCGACGAACTCACCACGTTGCAGATACAGCGCCAGCATTGCTTCCTCGGCCTCGTCCAGCGTCTCATTGCCGGTTGGGTAGTAGCAGGACGAATACTTCAGGCGCTTGCCGAGGCAGGCCTCGAAGAAGGCCGCCGGGACCTCGTAATGCTGCTGGTTGGCCGCCTCGGTCTCGATCGCCAGCGCGCTTTCGCGCAAGGCCCGCAGCTGCTCCAGCTTGCGCAAGGCGGCACCGCCTACGCGCTCGTCGCGCAGCCGTTCGGCACACATCCGGCGAATGCCCAGCCGGGTCAGCGCATCGGGCACCCAGCCGCGCTCACAAAGGTCGATCAGACTCATATATTTGATCTCGGACTAGGGGGCCGCTTTCAACGGGGGCGGGCCGTTCCAGACTGCGCAGCGCATTCGTTCTGGCGAGTTCGAAACTTTCCAGTTCGGACAAGGTGCTCTGGATGAGTTGGGCAACCCAGGTCGTCATGGAAGTGCGCTGCACCGCCGCGACGTGCTTGAGTCGTTCCATCGTTTGCTCGTCGAACCAAAGCGTAATGCTCTTCTTCATCACTGACACCCCCGCAAACGCAACGCTCTAGCCCGGCTTGCGCGGAAACCACGGAATGAATCGGCTGACTTCACGCTGATAGGCCCGATAGCCCTCGCCGCGCGAGCGTAGCGCCTGCGCTTCGACGTAGGGTATGCCGGTGACCCAGTTCAGGCTGATGCCCATCAGGATCGGCCCCAGCCAGGCCAGCCAGCCGAGCGGAGCCGACAGCGCCAGCAACACGTAGGCGAACCAGTGCAGCCACTCGAAGAAATAGTTCGGATGGCGCGACCATGCCCACAGGCCAACCCGACAAGTCTGGCCCTGATTGCGACGGTCGCGCCGGAAGCGGGCCAGTTGCATGTCGGCGACCGCCTCGCCGCCCAGCGCAATGCACCAGATCGCGACCGCCGCCAGCATCAATGGCGTCAGGCCTTCGTGCGGATTGTGCGCCGCGACCAGGAAGGGAACAGAGAACAGCACGACCAGCAGCGCCTGCGCCATGAAGAAACCGAAAATCTTGCCCTGATGGCCGTTCCAGTGCTCGCGCAGGTGGGCGTAACGGCCGTCCTCGGCTTCGTTCAGCACGCGCGCCAGCAGGTGGATCGCCAGCCGGAAGCCCCAGATGCCGCCGAGCAGCGCAACCAACAGGCGCGGCGCCAGGCCGCCCTGAGAGTTGATACTGTAGTACAGCGCTGCCGCCGCGAGCGCGGCAGCCCAGCTGACGTCGACAAAGCCCATGTTGCGCGTGCGCAGCTGCAACCACCAAGTGCCGATCATGATCAGCACTGCCATGATCGCCACCTCGCCCAGGGCCGACCAGTCAAACACGCGCCATGGCCTGGACCGGCGCCATCTCGTCCCGGTTCGGCACCATCCGCACGGCCAGGTACATCAGCACCGGAGTCAGCACGGCCCAGACGATCCCCAGTACGAGTAGGGAGGTCATCTCGCTGGCACCAAAGGCCGCAGCCTTCCAGACCTTGACCGCGACCCAGTAGGCGAGCGGACCGCCGGCGAGCCCGAAGGCCGCGGCCAGCCAGGGCCGGCCGCGCAGGAAGCCCATCGAGTGATTCAGGGTCAGCGCGAAGGCGACCCAGAGCACGACGATCCATATCGGCGCGGCATCGCTGGATGGAACCGGAGTGGCATAGCTGAGCATGCCGGCGTGGAGCAGCGCGCTGTCGACCAGGAAACCGCCACTGGCGGCCACACCCACCAGGATCAGGTCAGCCCGCAGCCAGCGTGTCGTGCTCAGGTGCCAGCTCGCGAACAGCGCCAGCATCAGCACGCCCGGCCACCACAGGCCGCTGCCTGCGCCACCGACCGCAGCCATCCAGGTCAGCTGGAACAGAAACAGGTTGGCAAGCACCTTCACAGCCGAGGCGCCAGATCGGGCAAGTACTGCCGGCGCCGATTGCCGGGCTTTGCATACAACAGCTGCACATCGCCGATCGAGCGCTCCAGGAAGCCGCCCTCGCAGTAAGCCAGATACCAGCGCCACAGGCGCACGAAGCGCTCCGGATAGCCGAGCGCGCGGACTTCGTCGAGGCGGTCGAGGAAGCGCCGATGCCACTCGCGCAGCGTGATCGCATAGCTGGGGCCGATGTCTTCCAGATGCACCAGCTTCATGTCGGTCCGACGGGCGGCACTGCCGACCAGAGCTCCGACCGACGGGATGAAGCTGCCCGGAAAGACGTGTCGCTTGATGAAGTCGACGCTCTTGAGCGCCTGCTGGTAGCGGTGGTCTTCGATGGTGATGGCCTGAATCATTGCCAGCCCATTGGGCTTCAAACGCTGTGACAGTACAGCGAAATACTCGTCCAGAAAGTGATGACCGACCGCTTCGACCATCTCGATGGATACCAGTTTGTCGTACTGACCGCGCAGGTCGCGATAGTCCTCCAGCAGTACCGTGATCCGATCGCTCAGGCCTGCGCGGGCTACGCGTTGCTGGGCCAGTGCATGCTGTTCGGCGCTGATCGTCGTGGTGGTCACCCGGCAACCGTACTGACCGGCGGCATGCACCGCGAAGCCGCCCCAGCCGCTGCCGATCTCGAGCAGGTGATCGGAGGGCTGCAGGTCCAGCTTGCGACAGATGCGGTCAAGCTTGCGCAGGCTGGCAACTTCCAGGTCCTCGTCGGCACGCTCGAAGATCGCGCTGGAGTACATCATGCGGCTGTCCAGGAACAGCTCGAACAGATCATTACCCAGATCATAGTGCTCGGCGATATTGCGCCGACTGCCGCCGCGGGTGTTCTTGCGCAGCCGGTGATACCAGCGCAACAGGGTGCCACCGAGCCGTGCCAGTCCACCTTCCATCGCGTCGGTGAGTTGCTGGTTGCGGGCGAAGATGCGCACCAGCGTGGTCAGGTCCTCGCTGCTCCAGCGCCCTTCCATGTAGGCCTCGGCCACACCGACGCTGCCGCCGAGCGCGAACTGTCGCCAGGCCTCGTTGTCGAGGATGTGCAGGCTGGCACGCAGGCAGTCCTCGCCGGCCTCTTCACCGAAGCGATGCACACCATCGGCATCGTGGATCTCGAGGCGACAGCCACGAAGTTCCCGCAGCAGGGTAAACAGGCGTCTGCGGTAGAAACCGTCGGCGCTGGCGCTGGAACGCTTGTCGCTTGCGGCGACTTCGGCAGCTGGATGCATAGGTTGTCCCCAGAGTTTACGGGTGAGCGTAGAACGGATTGCGTTTACAGCGGATCAAGAAGGCCTGCCAGTAGATCGCCCGCAGCACCGTCACGGTCATCCACGGAAAACGGAGCAGGGCCTTCGCCAGTTCGGCGCCGGCCCAGGGTCGGCGTTCGAGTACCAGCGTGGCATCGAAGCGTTTCTCCGCACCGTGACTGGCATTCATGTGGATGCGCAGGTCCGGCCCGGGTGTTGCAAATCGCCAGTCATAACGCAGGTCCATCGGCAGAAAGGGCGACACATGAAAGGCCTTGTCGAAATCGAAGTGCCACGCGCTGCCGTGGCGCTTGGCCCGCGCCAGTGGCAACACGTACTGGTGCCGCTCTCCCCACGGCGTGTTGGTGATCTCGGCAACGATATGGCGCAGCGTCTGGCCATCGGCGTCGAAACAATAATAGAAGCTGACCGGGTTGTTGACATAGCCGAAATAGCGCAGGTGGGTGAGCAGGCGGATCGGACCGTCGATCCGCTCGCCGGTGGCCGCGGCAATCCGCTGGCGGACCGCCTCGATCAACGGGACATCGGTGGGCCCAAGGTAGTCGGCGCGCCGGAAGCTGGCCAGGTTGCAGGCCTCGCTTGACCAGAACCAGCGCCGATCGAATAGCTGGGGCAGTTCCCCCAGATCCAGATAGACCTGGAACAGGCGGTAGCGGAAGGCATGCGGATGCGGCAGATGGCGTCGATGGCGCACCCAGCCGGCGTAGATGGCGCTGTGAGTGACCGGACTCACGGCGCCGCCGGCCACTCGATGCCGAGGCCGCGCGCCACTTCGACGCCACTGCGCAGGCCGTCCTCATGGAAGCCATGGCCCCAATAGGCGCCGCAGTACCAGATCCGGTCGACGCCGTTGATCTCGCCGCGGCGGGCGCGGGCGCGGCTGCCGGCGAGCGTGTAGAGCGGGTGCTGATAGTCGAGCCGACGCAGGATCCTGGCCGGATCAATGCGATCGCTGGCATTGAGGGTGACGATGAACTGGGTCGGGCCTGGCAATGACTGCAGCATGTTCATGCTGTAGCTGACCGTGCAGCGTGCCTCGGCTCCGGCGAGCTTGAGCGCGTTCCACGCAGCCCAGGCACGGCGCCGTTTGGGCAACAGGCGGGTGTCGCTATGCAGCACCACATCATTGGACTGATAGGGCAGGGCGGAAAGCACGTCGCGCTCCAGATCGCTGGGTTGCTGCAGCAAGGCCAGCGCCTGGTCGCTGTGGCAGGCCAGCACGACCTGATCATAGCGCTCGGTCGCGGCTTGACCTTGCTGCGTCAGTGCCAGCTCCACCCCGGCTCCAGCCCGGTTGACCGCCTGGACCGGGCTCGCCAGCCGGATGTCCACTGCGCTCATGCGCGGCAGCAGTGCTGCGATATAGCTCGACGATCCGCCCTTGACGACCCGCCAGGGCGAGCGCCCACTGATCTGCAACATGCAATGGTTGTGCATGAACTGAACCAGCGCCTTGGCCGGAAAGTCGAGGATCTGCTTCTCCGGCGAAGACCACAATGCGGCGGCCATCGGCAGCAGATGGTCGTCGACAAAGCCTGGGCCAAAGCGCCCGGCGGCGAGCCAATCGCCCAGGGACGGACCGGGGTCGGGCGCTGCCAACAACGCCGGGGCGAGCCGGTAGAAGCGCAGCAGGTCCCACAGCATGCGCTGGAAGCGCCAGCTGAAGGCGTTCTGCCAGCGGCAGTACAGTCCGCGCAAGTCACTGGCCTCGTATTCGAAGCCGTTGCGTTCGTCGCTGACCGAGAAGCTCATCACAGTCGGCTGCGAAGCCACCCCTAGCTCGCTGAACAGCGCGCTCAGCAGCGGATAGTGATTCGGGTTGTAGACGATGAAGCCGGTGTCGACCTGATGAGTCTGGCCATCGGCTTCGATGGCATGGGTGTGGGTGTGGCCGCCAAGCCGGTCCGCGCTTTCAAACAGGGTCACCTCATGCCGGCGCTGCAGCAGCCAGGCGGCGCCCAGTCCGGCAATACCGGACCCTACGACTGCGATACGCATTGGCGCCTATCCGTCAACGCGCTGGTGCGCATGCAGCAGGCGGGGAGGGACAGCCTTGAGATCCCAGATCAAGCGACACCAGCTCATCAGCTTCAGCACATACCAGGTCAGATCGATCTCCCACCAGTAGAAGCCCTGCCGGGCTGAGGCCGGAAAATGGTGGTGATTGTTGTGCCAGCCCTCGCCAAAGGTGATCAGCGCCAGCCAGAAGTTGTTGCGCGAATGGTCCCTGGTCGCGTAGCGCCGCCGGCCCCAGATGTGTGCCAGCGAGTTGATCGTCACGGTGGCATGGAACAGCAGTACGGTCGAAATGAAGAAGCCCCAGATCAGCAGTTGCCAGCCGTTGGTGCCCAGCCCGGGCGCCCAGACGGCAAGCACCTCACCCAGACCGAACAACGCAACCGCGTACAGGACTGGGACGAAGATATCGAAGCGGTCGAGGAAGCGCAGCTCAGGGAAGCGCGCCAGGTCGCGGACCAAGGCGTGATCGGTCTGGAAGCCGCGCCGGGTCAGCATCCAGCCGATATGCGCATGCCAGAACCCGTGCTGCACCGGCGAGTGCTGATCCTCCGGCAGATCGGAGCACTTGTGGTGGTTGCGATGGTGCGAGGCCCACCACAGGGGGCCGCGTTGGACGCTGGTGGCGGCCCACAATGCGAACAGGAACTGGACCGGGCGCGAAGTCTTGAAGCTCTTGTGCGAAAAGTAGCGGTGATAGAAGCCGGTCACGGCGAACATTCGCAGCGCATAGGAGCCCAGCGCCACCCAGACGGCGGTCCAGCTCCAGCCCACCACCAGCACGAACAGGCAACTGAGGTGCAACGCGACGAAGGGCAGTACCCGCAGCCACTCGATGCGGTCGATATCGCCTTCGACCTTGTCAGTTTGAAGGGCGCTGGTGTCGAACCAGGAGACGATCGATGCAATCGCGCGGCGGAAGGCGCCCGGCATGGAATCGGTGGAGATGCTCTGCATGGGCGGTGTTCGGCTTCCAGTCCGGAGGGAAACAACCAATCTAATGACGCGCAACGACCTTGATCGGGGTCTTCACCGAGTTGGCGATGAAGCAGCCGCGGTGGGCGCGCTCATGCAATTGCGCCAGCTGAGCCTCATCCGGACCGGTGCCGGCAAACTGGATCTTCGGCGCCAACTCGACCCGCACCATCGCCATCCGGCCTTCGTCGTTCTTGCCCAGATAGCCAACTGCTTCGTCCTCGTAGCGCTCAACCACGAAACCCTTGACCGCTGCCAACGCCAGGAAGGTCAGCATGTGGCAGCTCGACAACGAGGCGGTGAAGGCCGCTTCCGGATCGATCGCGTTCGGATCGCCGCCGTACTCAACCGCGGCCGAGGATCGATATGCCTGGCCATTGGGAAAGCGGATTTCGTGATTGCGTGAGTACTCGCGGGCAAGGAAATCATTGCCGTCGTTCTGCCAGAGCAGGAGGGCGCGATGTTCGGACATGGGAAAGTTTCCTTTGCGTTGGGAGGGTCGAATGAACTGCGGCGGTTTGATGCTTCAGGTACTCGGCCGCCCCCAGCGCCGCCGGTCGCTGAATTGTCAGGCAGGACGGATGCCGGGAACGTCGAGTTCGCGTGCAACGCGGATGAAGGCGTCGACGGCTTGATCGATATGCTCGGGTTCGTGCGCCGCCGAGAGCTGCACCCGGATTCGCGCCTGGCCCTGCGGTACGACTGGAAAGAAGAATCCGATCGCATAGATGCCTTCCTCCAGCAGGCGAGCAGCGAAGCGTTGCGCCATCGGGGCGTCGTAGAGCATGACCGGGCTGATCGGATGATCGCCGCGCAGCTCGAAACCGGCTTCGGTCATGCGCGTACGGAAATGCGCCGTGTTGCGCTGCAGGCGTGCGCGCAGGTCGTCCGCTTCATCCAGCAGTTCGAGCACCTTGAGGCTGGCGCCGACAACGGCCGGCGGCAGCGTGTTCGAGAACAGGTAGGGCCGCGAGCGCTGCCGCAGCAGGTCGATGATCGGCTGGCGGCCGGTCGTGAATCCGCCCAGACCACCGCCGAGGGCCTTGCCGAGAGTCGAGGTGTAGATATCGATCTGGTCCATCACGCCGTGCAATTCGGCGGTGCCACGGCCGCGCGCACCGAGAAAGCCGGTGGCGTGGCATTCATCGATGTGCACCAGCGCATCGTGTTCGCGCGCCAGCGCCGTGATCCGGTCCAGTGGCGCGACCACGCCATCCATGCTGAACACGCCGTCAGTGGTGATCAGGCGCGTGCGCGCATCGGCACTCTCGCGCAGGCAGCGTTCCAGTTCGGCCATGTCGGCGTTGGCATAGCGGTAACGGCGCGCCTTGCACAGGCGCACACCATCAATGATCGAGGCATGGTTGAGCGCATCGGAAATGACCGCGTCCTGCTCGCCCAGCAGCGGTTCGAACAAGCCGCCATTGGCATCGAAACAGGCAGCGTAGAGGATCGTGTCCTCGGTGCCGAAGTAGCGGCTGATAGCCGCTTCCAGCCGCTTGTGCAGATCCTGGGTGCCGCAGATGAAGCGCACCGAAGCCAGACCGAAACCATGACTGTCCATCGCCGCCTTGGCCGCATCGATGAGCGCCGGGTGATCGGCCAGGCCCAGATAGTTGTTGGCGCAGAAGTTCAGTACCTCGCGCCCATCGGCCAGCCGTATCTGCGCCGACTGCGCCGATGCAATCACCCGCTCGCGCTTGTACAGCCCCTGTGCGTCGATCTGCGCCAGTTCAGTGCGGTAACGATCGAGGGCGTGCATCGGCGACTCCGGGCGGTCAGGGCGCGCCATTGTAGCGAAGGCGGGGCGGCGAGGCGGCGCGGTGCGCCACCAACGAGGGTGCGAGTCAAAGTGATGCAGCGTTGGGTTTTGTAGCTTCAAGTCGGGAGTCGGGAGTCGGGAGTCGGGAGTTGGGAGTCGGGAGTTGGGAGTCGGGAGTAAGAGCAAGGGCGAAAGCCAAAGCCAAGCGAAAGCAAAAGCAAAAGCGAAAGCGATTCTGACTAGCGTCGACCCTCAGATGATGGGTTCGAGGCTGACTGGGAGCCCAAATCCACCTGGGTCACAAGAGTCTTCTAAAGAGCAGACACGGTGCGACAACAACGGCAAGAGCGAACCTCTAGCAGATGCGCACTCCCGACTCCCGACTATGGATTCGTCAGGGCTCAGGGGTCAGTGCTCCGGCCTTGGGGCGGTCATCAGCTTCGTTGCTCAACGGCGCACTCTTTTCGGCAAAAGCCACGTTCAGATACTGCACCATCGACCAGACGGTCAGCACGGCGGCGGCGGCGAGCAGGGCTTCACCCAGCCAGTAAACCGGCAGCCCGAACAAGGGATCGCGATAGAGCATCAGGGTCAGCGCGGTCATCTGGGCAATCGTCTTGTACTTGCCCAGCGGACCGACCTTGACGATGCCACGCTGGCCGACTTCGGCCATCCATTCGCGCAGTGCGGAAATGCTGATCTCGCGACCGATGATGACTACCGCCAGCAACGCCAGCCACAGCGTCGGGTCCTGCTGCAGCAGCACGATCAGCGCAGTCGCCACCATCAATTTGTCGGCGACCGGATCCAGAAAGGCGCCGAAGGCGGAAGTCTGGTTCCAGCGACGGGCAATCCAGCCGTCGAGCCAGTCGGTCAAGGCTGCGGCGAGGAACACCCACGCGGCCATGGTTCGACCGTGGGTCCATGGGATATAGCAAAGCAGCACGAGCACCGGGATCAGGGCGATCCGCAGCAGCGTAAGAAGGGTCGGCAGGTTCAGCGTGATCTTCACCGGCCGGAGTATCCCACAAGGCGGCAGCCGTTCAGCCTGCCGCCGGGTTGCTGGGTTGATTGAGGGAGCGAGTCGAGTGGGTGTAGCGGAGGGTCTGTGTGGGTTTTTCAGGGCCCAGGGCCCAGGGCTCAGGGCTCAGGGCCCAGGGCTCAGGGCTCAGGGCCCAGGGCCCAGGGCCCAGTAGGTCAAGAGCCGCCTGGGCGTGGAGGGAGGTTGCGGGTCGAACTGGGGTTTTGGAGGGCCGTGAACTGGAGGGTCCAGGGCTCAGGGCCGAGGCCCAGCAGGAGCCCGCTTCGGCGTTTGGTTTCAATCTTGCCTCAGGGATCGGCGCAGCACTGGGCCCTGGGCCCTGAGCCCTGGGCCCTCGTAAGCATGCGGATGCCTCAAGGCGTGAGGTTGACGCGCATTCTGTGAATGCGGCAATCAGCCCCGGGCGAGCAGGGCGCGCAGATCGCTCATGCCCACGCTGGCGCGCGAGATGTAGTTGGCCATCACCAGCGAGTGGTTGGCGAAGAAGCCGAAGCCGCGACCGTTGAGGATGATCGGACTCCAGATCGGAT